>JADGOJ010000006.1 GCA_017883045.1 Acidimicrobiales bacterium | reverse complement strand
CGTCGTGCTCACCGGGACCGAGCCTTTCGTCTCGGGACCCGATGATGGCCACCTCCACCCCGTCGACCGGGCGGCCTGACGTCTTGGAGATGATCTCGTCGGAGTCGTCGGGCCGACAACTCGTCACGAAGCCGCACGCCTCGGTCAGGCCGTAGGCGTTGAGGACGGTTCCGAAGCCCAGGTCGCTGCGCATCCGCTTCACCAGCGCCGTTGGCACGACTGATCCGCCCGTGACGGCGACTCGCAACGAGGAGAGGTCGAATTCGTGCCGCCGAGGATGATCGAGGAGGGTGATGTAGAGCGTTGGCGTCCCTGGGGCTATGTTGATTCGCTCTGTTTCGATCAACTCCATTGTCGCGACCGCGTCGAACACCGCCACGGGCGCCATGGTCGCGCCCTTGATGACGCAGGCGAGCAGGCCGGCCTTGTAGCCGAAGCAGTGGAAGAACGGGTTGACGCCGAGAAACCGGTCCCCTGCCTTCAGTCCGGCGTTGTCGCTCCACGCGGTGTACAGACGTATGGTCTGTCCGTGCAGGAGCGTCGCCCCCTTCGGCCGACCGGTTGTGCCGGACGTGAAGATGATGTCCGAAGGGTCATCGGGCGAGACCGACGCACCGGCGGCCTCGACCTCGGCTTCTGAGATGAGGCCGGCCCTGGCGAGGAATGTGTCGAACGTCGTCACTTCGGCCAGATCGGAGGAGCCGAACACGATGAGCTCGCGAAGATCGGGCAGCGCCGGGACGGGCGCACCCGCTGTGGGCGCGTCGCCACCCTCACGCAGCATGTCGACGAGCGCCAAGTCGAGGAAGCCATCTTCCGCCACCAGGATCGAGGTCTGGCTCGTGCTGAGGATGTGGCGAGCCTCGGCCCCCTTCAACCGGGTGTTGACCGGGACCAGGATGGCACCCGTCGACACCACGCCCAGTGCCGTGACGAGCCAACGCTCGGAGTTAGGCGCCCAGAGCGCGACTCGGTCACCCTTGGTGACCCCGCTCGCCATGAAGGCGCGAGCGGCAATGCGGACGCGTTCGGCCAGTTCGACGTAGGTGAGCCTTGTCGGCCCGCACACGACGGCTTCGACGTCGGGATACTGACGCACCGTCGAGGCCAGGACGGCCGGAATTGTCGTCATCTCGCTGGCGGTCACCGGTGGCACTCGGTCGCTACTGGGAACGGCTCCACCGTCGGATTCTGCCATGAACGAGTTGCGAGGCAACATCGGTTCTGTGGGTCTGCCAGCGGAACCCGACCAGGTCGGCAGGACCGTGAGGGCGCGCTTGGGGCTGCCGGCGTGGCACGGTCAGCGCGAAAACCCTTGCCGAGTCGGCGCGTTCGCGACGTGCACGTGAAGGTCCTTTGTGACAACACGATTGCGATTCCCACCTGTCCACATCGAAACTAGAGATTAAAGAGAGTGATTGAGCTGAACGTCAGAGCACAACAAGCGCTTGTTCGATATCCTAGCAACGTGACATCAGACATTCCAGATGTTGGTGGCCTCCCAACGGACGAGAGCGGTGGTGCGGGACGCCCCGTCCAGGTGACGGCGGGAGCTAGCCCATTCGAGACGAGGGCTTCTGCGCTGCTCGGCGTGCGGTATCCGATCGTGCAAACGGGCATGGGCTGGGTTGCCGGAGCGAGCCTGACCGCAGCCACCAGCAACGCGGGTGGATTTGGCATCCTCGCGTCGGCGACCATGAGCTACGCCGAGCTTGAGCAGGCGATCCAGAGGGTGAAGCAGCGCACGTCAAAGCCCTTTGGACTCAACGTCGTACTCGACCTGCCGGACATCGATCGTCGGATCGACCTGGCGATCGCCCAACAGGTGCCCGTGGTGTCCTTCGCTGGTGCGCCGGGCGGCGACGTGATCGAGAGGTTGCACGCCGGGGGAGTGCGGTGCATTGCCACCGTCGGTGCCGTGCGCCACGCCCAGAAGGTCGCCGACATGGGGATTGACGCCGTCATCGCACAAGGAGGCGAAGGTGGTGGCCACACGGGAACGGTGCCCACCAGCCTGCTCGTCTCCCAGGTAGTGGATGCGGTCGGCGCCCGTGTTCCGGTGATCGCGGCTGGGGGAATCCGCGATGGGCGAGGATTCGTGGCGGCGCTGGCCCTGGGTGCCGATGGCATAGCGATGGGTACCAGGTTTCTGCTCACCAAGGAGAGCCACGTTCCCGACGCGGTCAAGTACAGGTATTTGAAGGCTGGTGTGTTCGACACCGTTGTGACCAGCGCCATCGACGGGCGACCGCAGCGCGTGATCCGAACGGACGTGGTCGAGCGTCTTGAGAAGTCGTCGCGCCTGCTCCGCGCCGCCGGTGCGCTCCGGTCGGCGATCGCATTTCGCGAGCTGGGTGGTTCGTCACTGGGGCGCCTCGTGAAGAGCGGCATCTCCATGCACCGCAACTCGGATATGTCCTGGAGCCAGGTGGTCATGGCGGCCAATGCGCCAATGCTCACGAAGGCCGCCCTCGTCGATGGTCGTGAAGATGCGGGGATTCTCCCGACGGGACAAGTGGTTGGGGTCATCGACGAGGTGATTTCCGTGGCCGAACTCTTTGATCAGATCATCGGAGAAGCGCTCTCGGCAGCGGAGCGCATCAACACCATAATCGGGGGTTCGTGAGTGGTCCGCGGCGCAGTGGCGCTTCGGCGCGTGGGGGACCGGCCGGAACGTGGCGAGCGCCAGGTCCCGGCCTCCTCTCGGTCGGTTCGGGGCTGCACCATGATTCGTCAGGCCTTATGCGCCAATTCCGGATTATCAAAAGTAAACTGACTCAATGAGTTCCCGATACCTGACAGGCGGAGTACGGCAAAATGACCAAACGCACGGCTGAACCAGAGGTTACTCAAGACCGGAGATTGCGCATCGTCGAGGTGGCGGCGGAGTTCTTCGCGCAAACGAGTATCGGAACGACGACGGTGCGAGAGATCGGTGAGGCGGCGGGAATCCTGTCGGGAAGTCTGTACCACTACTTCCCGTCCAAGGATGCCATCGTCGAAGAGATCATGGTCAGCTTCCTTGACGAACTCGCCAAGAGATACGACGAAGTGTTGGGCAAGAAGGGCGACGCCATTGAACAGTTCCGAGGACTCGTCCACGCGTCGTTGGAGTGCACCTCGACTCACCTCCATGCGGCGGAGATCTACCAGAACGATGTGAACTACATCGCAAACTCTCCGCGGCTGGCGCCCATCCAGGCTCTCGCCAATAACGTCCGGACGGCCTGGATGAGCGTCCTGGATGCGGGTGTGGCCAGTGGGTCCTTTCGATCTGACGTGCCGACCTGGCTCGTCTATCACCTCCTGCGTGACTCGATATGGCTCACCGTTAGGTGGTTCAAGTCATCGGAACAGTACGGCTACCACGCCTTGGCAGAGGACTGCTGCAAGGTCTTTCTTCGCGGGTTCGTCGCGCCCGGCGTCGACCTCACGTACCTCTACGGCGACGAGTGAACGCTCGTCGAGCCCGTTCATCGGGCGGCGCGAACTGCTCAATGATGCCTTCGTCACCCTGAATGCCAGCGCCGCTACGCGCCGCGTGAGGACGCTCAATTGACGCTGGCGGGGTTGCACATTAGAATAGCAAGCGAGCGCTTGATTGAATTGTGGATCAACGACGTCAACTGCGCTTGTGCGACTGAATCATCAGCCTGACACAGTGTGCGGGGCACCACGCGTTCGCCGACAACCCGAGGGGAGGAGTTCATGGATCTGACCGACACCCCTAGTGAGGCTTCCTTTCGCGCCGAGGCGCGCTCCTGGTTGGAGCGCGAGGTGCCGAGTCCAGAGCTTCCTTCCGGCGACACGCGTGAGGGCTTCGCTCTTCACCTCGAGTGGGAGCGCAAGCTGTATGAGGCACGTTGGTCCGTGGTTGCTTGGCCGGAGAAGTACGGAGGTCGAGACGCCACTGTCTGGGAGTGGTTGATCTTCGAAGAGGAGTACTACCGGGCCGGTGGCCCTCAGCGTGTGACCCAGAACGGCATCTTCCTCCTGGCTCCGTCGCTGTTCACCTTCGGGACCACCGAACAGCAGGACACGTACCTGCCGCTCATGGCCTCGGGCGAGCAATCGTGGTGCCAAGGATGGTCCGAACCGAGTTCGGGCAGCGACCTCGCCTCCATCGTCAGCCGGGCGGTGCGTGATGAGGCCGGTGGCGGCTGGCGTCTCAGTGGGCAGAAGACCTGGACGACACGAGGGGCGTTCTGCACCCACGTATTCGGCCTCTTTCGCAGCGATCCCGAGAGCGTTCGCCATCACGGCCTCACCTACTACCTGGTCCCGTTGGATTCCGAGGGAGTGACGGTGCGCGGCTTCGGAAGGCTCGACGGCGACGAGGGATTCGCCGAGGTGTTCTTCGACAACGTCTTCGTGCCTGATGACGCGGTCCTCGGCGAAGTGGGGCAGGGATGGCGCATTGCGATGTCGACGACCAACTCGGAACGTGGTTTGACCCTTCGCTCCCCAGGACGGTTCACCGCGAGCGTCGAACGACTTCGACACCTCGCCGATCGTCAGGGCGCGACCTTGGGCGAACCGCTTCGACTGCGAGTCGCGAGGGCGTGGATGGGTGCAGAGGCCTACCGGTTATTCACGCTCGGCCAGGTCTCTCGCATGCTCGAAGGGACGGTTCGAAACTCCGAGTCCAGCCTCAACAAGGTGTTCTGGAGCGAGCTCGACGTCGAGATCCAAGAGACCGCAATGGAGATCCTGGGTTCCGAGGCCGAGGTCGATGGCCCCTGGAGCAGGGCCTTCATGTTCTCGCTCGGCGGTCCGATCTACGCCGGCACCAATGAGATCCAGCGCAACCTCATCGCCGAGCGGATGCTGGGGATGCCGCGACGATGATCGCCAAGCTCTTGAGACCGGGAGGACGCTCGTGAGGTTCGCCCTCTCTGAAGATGTGCTGGCAGTGCGCGACGGCCTGCGCTCGGCGCTGCGCGCGCACTGTCCGACCGAGCTTCTTCGGGACGCCTCCTCGCCCGACGGCGATGAGCGTGTGCGAGGCCTGTGGCGGTTGTTGGGCGACATGGGCGTCCCGGGGCTCGTGGTCCCGGAGTTGCGAGGCGGGCTTGGGTGCGATGAGGTCTTCATGGTCGTGGCGCTCGAGGAGTTGGGCTACGTCGCCGCACCCGGACCGCTGGGCGAAGTAATTTCGATGGCCGCACCCCTCTTGGCGGACGCACCGAGTCAGCAGGAATTCTTCGACAGGGTTCTTGCCGGAGACGCCCTGGTCGCATGCGATACGGGCGAGGGACACGTTGCGCACGCGCAGATGAGCGACGGCTTCATCATTGTTCGAGACGGCGAGCTCGGATTCGTGTCGCGGAGCCGGGTCCACGTCGATCCGGTGACAACGGTCGACGCGACGCGTCGATCCGGACGGGTCCGGGTCGATGGTGCCCCGGCAACGCTGCCCTTGGCAGGGCTGCCCCGCGCCATTGACCGGGTGACGCTGGCCGTAGCCGCGGAGTTGGTGGGTCTGAGCGCTCGAATGCTCGACATGACCACGCAGTACGTGCAGACGCGGGAGCAGTTTGGAGTGCCGGTCGGCAGTTTCCAGGCGGTGAAGCACGCGCTCGCGAATTCGCTCATCGCCGTCGAATTCGCCAGACCCGCCGTATGGCGTGCAGCTGCGTCGATGGCGAGCGGCGACCACTGGGCCAGTCGCGACATCTCGATGGCCAAGGCTCTCGCGACCGACACCGCCCGGCAGGTCGCACGAACATCGATTCAGTGCCACGGCGCGATGGGCTACAACGTGGAGTACGACCTGCACCATTTCGTCAAGCGATCATGGGCTCGCTGCGCCGACTGGGGCGACAGCGAGGTGCATGTCGCTCGCGTCGCCCAGTGGCTCGAGATCTGATCCCGGCGATCCCGCGGGGTTGATCGGAGGAGCGGTGCGATGCAGTGGGCAGTTCCGGGCTCGAGGGGAGTCCGTGCCACGGCGGCCTGAGCTCACGAGTGTCGGTGTTCGCTGAGTTGGCAGCGTCCAACTCACTCGACATCCATGCGCGAAAGGCCGTGCTCCACGTTGAGTGATCCGGTCACGTTGGAGTGTCGGTCCTCGTGCGGTGGCGTCGCTGCTCTCCTGGAGTGCCGCCAATCTCCGCCGGGTTGACGCCGTTGGTTCGTCTGTTGGCTCGCCATCGCACCGCCGGGCCGACGCGAACAAGACCCGAGTGATCGCCGGCGACCGCTGTCATGGCGGTCCGGTTCGGGGGCAGCGTCACCCTTCGACGGCGATCGCTGAGACCACGTACTTTGCCAATTCGAACTGGCGAGAAATACCGGCTCCTGCCATTGTGGGACCCCGGTGCAACAAATAGCCTTCGATCGTCGGGGGTGCCTTGACACAAGTCCGGACCTCCGATACTATGCAGTCAGCCAAGCGCTTGCTCGGCTATCGATATCCGTCAAGGGGGAACAATGAGATTCAAATGGTCATCGGTGTGTGCAAGCGCAGCGATCGTTTTAGCTGGAATTAGCGTCCCGATTTCAATGGCTTCGACAGTTGCCGGCGCCAGTGCGAAGAAGGCACCGGTACAACTCCTCGTTACAACCCCTATTAGCTTCACGGGCTTGGTTGCGAACGCCGAGATGACCCTTGACGCCATCAAGGCGTCGGTCAAGGTTTTGAACCAGCGAGGCGGGATCCTCGGCCACCAGATCCAGGTCACCTACAAGGACGATGCCGGTGATCCGACGACCGCGGTGACCGAGCTCAAGGGTGCGATCTCAGGCGGCCACAAGCCGCTTGCCTACCTCTGGGGCGGTCCGAGTGGTACGTCCAGCGCGGTGCTGCCCATCGCCAACAGGGCGAAGGTCATCACCTTCAACATTGGGCCAACAGCGAACTCGGGCGATCCCAAGAGTTTCCCGTATAACTTTGACATGAGCCCATCGGTGGCCAACTACGCGTCGGCTTTCTGCCCCTACGTAAAGGCGCACGGCGGAACGAGTGTCGGCATCATCTATGGAGTCGATCCCTACGGCAGTGCGCTGTCGGCGATGATGAACACGGACTGCCAGGCGGCCGGGGTCAAGGTGGTTGGCACTCAGAGCTTCGCGGACAGCGCGATTGATGTGACTCCGCAGTTGCTCGCCCTCCAGGCGCTCAATCCTTCGTACCTTCTCTTCGAAGGCTATGGAGGCGTTGTCGGCTATGTGCTCCAGGACCTCACCAAGATCGGGTGGAATGTTCCGATTCTCGGTGACACTGCCGTCGCCGCATCTTCAAACGTCATCGGTGTACCGCCGTCGCAGGGTGGACTCCTGTGCACGCCCAGCCTGGCGAACCTCAAGGTCCTCGTCTTCAACAGCACGGTCTGGGCAGCCAAGCAGCCTGCTGACTTGAACACGATGATCGCGAACATCAACTTTTACTCGAACTCCCACGACCCGGCGTCGTTGATCTTCGGGTACCAGTACGACTCGGTCCAGCTCCTGGCCGCCGCTGCGAAGCAGGCGAATTCACTGAATCCGGTCAAGATTGCCAAGGCGTTGGAGAAACTGAAGAAGAATTCGGCGCACACTGGTGTGTTCCCCAACTACTACTTCTCCAGCAAGTCTCACGCTCCGAACCAGCCGCCGAGCGCGTTCAACTTTGCCTCGCCATCGCTTCTGGTCAACGGTCAGTACGACTCGCCGAAGGCGAAGTGCTAATCGGTCAGGATCTGAGAGACATCTAGTGGACCGCCGGGGCGACGAGCACCCACTCGTCGCCCCGGCGGTCTGCGTCATGTGACTGAAATCGATTTCGAACGCGTGGAGGTTGGGTGGTGACTGCAGTTCGCAAGAGGGGTGACGAGAACGTCGCTGTCGGCGAGCCGAAGTGTGTGCTGACCCGCGATGCGGCTGGAATTGGCCGCGGGACAGCAGGATTGCGGTTCTTGCCCGCTGACGAGGGTGGACATCCTGACCGGATTTACTATGGGCGCCACTTGGCGTCGAGCGCCACGGGCGGTGCGCGCTCATGATGACGCTCGTCTGGTCGGCACTGACCATTGGTGCCGTGTACGCACTCGTGGCCACCGGGTACAACGTCGTCTTCACGGCTTCTGGAGTGTTCAACTTCGCGCACGCCCAGTTCATGATGCTCGGTGTCTACCTGTCATACGCGGGGATCGTGATTCTGAAGTGGCCGATCTTCTTTGTCTTCGTTCTCGCCGGTGGCGTGGTCTTCCTCGCGGCGATCCTGGAGGAGCGGATTGCGATTCGCTTCGTGCGGGTGGCTGAAGCGCAACTCGTCACCACCGTGGGGTTCGCCACGTTGATCAACGGCGCGGTCCAGCGGATCTGGGGACCCAGCCCGCTCGCGGTCCCCTTCTTTGGTTCGAGTCAGGTCCAGACGCTGTTCGGTGGACGCGTCCTGCCCGACGAGCTCGTGATCATCGTCATCACTTTCGTGATCGTCTTCGCCCTCATGCTGATGAGCCGGCGAACGATGATCGGGCTTGCCATGCTGGCAATCGCCGAGAACCGTGAGGCCGCCCTGCTGCGGGGGATCAACGTCCGTCGACTCGCTTTGGGTGCATTCGCTTTCTCGGGCCTCCTCGCCGGCCTCCTCGGGCCGATTCTCGGTCCGCAAACCTTTGCCGGGGCGGGTCTCGCCTCGGCAATCGCGCTGTACGGTTTCGTGGCCCTCGCGATCGGGGGATTCGGCAGTCTTCCCGGAGGCCTGATCGGGGGCTTTGTTGTCGGGTTCGCCCAGGAGTTCGCCGCTCGGTATCTCAATTCGAATTACCCTGACGTGGTCGTCTTCGTGATACTGCTCCTCGTCCTGTTACTCAAGCCGAACGGCCTGTTCGGCAAGATCCGGGAGCGGGTGGTCTAGCAATGTCAGTCCTCAATCGATTGAAGTCCGTTCCCTCGTTCACCTTTCCGGTGGTCGCGGCGATCCTCCTCCTCCTCCTTCCGCAGTTGGGCCTCAGTGATGCGAACCAACGACAACTGCTGCTCATCGGCTTCCTCACGCTGCTCGTCAGCGGGCTCAACCTGAGTCTGGGCTACGCCGGTGAACTGGCCCTGGGCCAGCCGGCGATCTACGCGACGGGGGCGTACGTGGCCGCCTACATGGGTGCCCACGGCTCCACTGACATCCTTCTGCAGATCCTCGCGGCGATCGGTGCGGCGCTCGTCGTCGGGCTCTTGACCGGGATCCCCGGATTGCGCCTGGGCAGTTGGTCGCTGGCGATGACCTCGTTCTTCCTCGTGCTGCTGATCCCAGATATCACCAACATCTTGATCAACGTCACGGGAGGCCCATCTGGTGCAGTCGGCATTGCGCCTCCGACCCTTTTCGGCGCCCTGCTCACAAACTACGGCTTTTACCTGGTGTGCATGCTCTCGGTGATCATCTGGCTCGCATTCATGCGCAACCTCGTCACGTCGCGGCACGGGATCGCGCTGCGGGTCATGCGACAGAGCCCGGTGCTCGCGTCGTCGCTCGGGATCTCGGTGTTTCGAACCAAGCTTGTGGCCTACGCCCTCGGTGCGGTTCCCGCAGGTGTGGCCGGGGCCCTCTTCGCGAATCTCGACAGCTACGTTTCACCCGGGTCGTTCTCCTTCGCCCTCGCCATCTCGATTCTTGCCGCCTCGATCCTCGGCGGGGCGACGAGCGTCTATGGCGCCGTGCTGGGTGCGGTGATCATGCAGTTGGGCCCCAGCGTGTCGACGTCGTTCCAGCAGGATGCCCTCATCTTCTACGGCATTCTCTTGATCGCGGGCGGGGTGCTCCTCTCGGACGGACTCACCGGTCTGATTACCAGGGCGTGGAAGCGTTACGTGGTCCGACCGGACCACGTAACTCGCAGTACGACACACTCCCCCCAGGACTTCCACTTCGAACCGATGGCTGGTGCCACGCTGTCGGTCAAGGGCGTCTCGAAGTCATTCGGGGGCAACGTGGCGCTGCGCGACGTGAGTCTGACCGCGGAGCGTGGGCAAGTCACGGCGCTCATCGGACCCAACGGTTCGGGCAAGACGACGCTGCTCAACATGATCTGCGGCTTCTACCCGATCGACGCCGGCACCATCGATCTTGACGGCGTCCGACTCGACAATCGTCGCCCCCACGAGATCGCCGGTCGTGGTCTCGCGCGAACGTTCCAGACCCCCGTGATCCCGACCGGGATCACGGTCTCGCAGGCTGTGCTCGCTGGCCGCTACTCGCCCGAGCGTGTCTCCATTGCGTCGGCGGCGTTGCGCCTTCCGAAGTTTTGGAAGGTGCGCGCGCACGATGAGGAGCGGGTGGCGCAGACCCTTGCGATCGTCGGACTCAGTGAACTGGCGGACGAAGAGGCCGTCTCGCTGCCCCTGGGGACCAGGAGACTGCTCGAGATCGCCAGGGCGCTCGTCTCCAACCCGAGTGTCATCCTGCTCGACGAAGCGGCGTCGGGCCTAGACGAAGGCGAGGTCGCCCGCCTCGCCGTGCTGATCGGGCGGGTCCGCGACGCCGGTGGAACGGTGATCCTCGTCGAGCACAACTTCCGTCTCGTCCTCTCGCTTGCGGACACCATCCACGTGCTCGCTCAGGGCGAGATCATCGCCTCGGGAGCACCAGCGGACATCGAGGTGAACCCCCGGGTGCTGAAGGAGTACCTGGGCGTGAAGGACGTTGGCGCGGCGGCGGCGGCTATCGAGGCCGAGACCACGGGGCACGCATCATGACCGGCCCGGTTGAGGTGCCCGTGGCCCCGTTGCTGGAGGTGAGGAACCTTGCGGCGGGCTACGGCGACATCCGTGCCGTCTGGGACGTGTCACTGACGGTGCACCCCGGCAAGTTGACCGCGATTCTCGGACGCAATGGCGCTGGCAAGACGTCGACGCTGAGGGTGATCGCCGGACTCACCAAGATCGGAGGCGGGAGCATCAGTTTCCGCGAAGAGGACATATCGGGCCTCCAGACTCACCGGAGGGTTGTCAAGGGGATGGCACTGGTCCAGGATGGCAAGCGCGTCTTCCACCGTCTCACCGTGGAGGAGAACCTGTTCTTGGGTGGCTACACCCTGGGGATCAGGCGCCGCAAGATGCCAGCGCACCTGACTCGCATCTATGACATGTTCCCCGCCCTGGGCGAGAGAAGAAGGGTGGTCGTCGGCCAGCTATCCGGTGGACAGCAACAGATGGTGGCAATTGGTCAGGCCCTCATGGCTGAGCCTTCACTCTTGATGCTCGACGAGCCTTCGGGCGGCCTCGCGCCGGCGATCGTCGATGAGGTGATGTCAATCCTGGTCAACTTGAAGAAGGCCGGCATGGGAGTGCTGCTCGTCGAGCAGCAGGTCGAGGCCGCCATCGAGGTGGCTGACCACGTGGTCGTGCTTGAGATCGGCCGCGTGATCCTTGACTCTCCCGCGCGAGAGATCGTGGACCTCGATGTGCTGAAGGAGGCCTACTTCGGGAAGGCCAGGGTCACGAATGAGTCCTCGGACAACGACGGACCAAGGTGAGCGAAGCTCGAGATGGCGAGGCGAACGTCGTTCCCTGTGGTGGTGACGGTCGTGGCACGGCCGTGAGAGCCGCCGCGTGGTACACGGCTTCGATGCTGGAAGCGGCACGGGACTGGCGGCGAGTTGCATCCGGTCCCGCGAGACGTCGTGGCGAGGGGATGCGGGCTCGTCGTTTCCACGTGCGGCCACGCGCCACGCAGTGGCCCAGCGCCTCGCCGCACCTCGACGTTGCCGGGGCCACCGCGACGCGCGCCTGGTCGGTGGCTACAGTCGTGGTGACGGGACGAGAACGGTGACCACCAAGACGAACTCGATCGAAGGGTATCGACCGGTCGTGCTGGTGACCGGTGGCGCGCGCGGACTCGGTGCAGCCATTGCGCAAGCGTTCACCAGCGGCGGCGCCGATGTGGTGGTATGCGGTCGAACGCCGCCTCCCCCCGGGACCGACCACGGCGCGCCGCTCTTCCTTCCTTGTGACGTGCGCCGACCTGACCAGGTCGATGTGCTGATTGGCCAAGTGGTCGAGCGCTACGGCCACCTCGACGTGGTGGTCAACAACGCGGGTGGATCGGGCAACGCCGAGTCGGCGTCGATCAGCCCCAAGTCCTTCGCGAAGATCGTGGAACTGAACCTGCTCGCGCCGTTCTACGTGGCCCAGCGGGCAAATCAGGTCATGCAGAGCCAGACGGGTGGGGGGGTGATCATCAACGTGGGGAGTGTCGCCGCGCTTCGTCCGCCTCCGGGCACGGCGGCGTACAACGCGTCCAAGGCTGGGCTCATCGTCCTGACGCAATCACTCGCCATCGAGTGGGCGCCCGCGGTGAGAGTCAACTGCGTGAGCCCCGGACTCATCAAGACGATCGACGCCCAGGACCGGTACTCCTCGATCGACTCAGTCGCCCGGACGATTCCGGTCGGTCGCCTCGCCGAGCCCGCCGAAGTGGCCGCGGTCTGCACGATGCTGGCCTCGCCCGCCGCCTCGTACGTCACCGGCGCAAACATCTTCGTTGACGGCGGCGGGGAGATCCCGTCGTTCCTCTACGAGATGCAACGTGCGGAGGGCCGCGATGATTGACGGCGCGACGTCAGGTGGAGCGGCGCCGGTCCCGAGGGGTTGGCGCGGTGAGCTGGCAAGGAGGAAGCATGGCTGAGGCGTACATCGTCGAAGCAGTACGGAGCCCGGTGGGCAAGCGCGACGGCGGGCTGTCCCGGGTGCACCCGGCTGACCTGGGAGCGGCGGTCTTGACCGCGCTAATGGATCGGTCGGGCGTCGATCCGAGCGTGGTCGACGACGTCGTGATGGGATGTGTTGACTCGATCGGCCCGCAGGCCGGGGACATCGCCCGGACGTGCTGGTTGGCCGCCGGATTCTCCGAGGATGTCCCGGGAGTCACGGTTGACCGGCAGTGCGGCTCGTCCCAGCAGGCGGTTCACTTCGCAGCCCAGGCCGTGATGAGCGGAACGGCGGACCTGGTCGTGGCTGGCGGCGTGCAGAACATGAGCCAGATCCCAATATCGGCCGCGATGCTTGCGGGCGAGGCGTTCGGGTTCACCGATCCCTTCAGTGGTTCGGTTGGCTGGCGCGCACGCTACGGGGATGCGCCCGTCTCGCAGTTCTACGCCGCCCAACGCATCGCCGAAGAGTGGGACATCAGCCGCGAGGAGATGGAGCGGTTCGCGCTGGAGAGCCACCGCCGGGCTAATGCGGCGATTGACGCCGGTCGCTTCACGCGCGAGATCGTGCCCGTGGCCGGCGTGTCGGTCGACGAGTGTCCGCGGCGCGAGACGTCGCTCGAGAAGATGGCGACCCTTCGGTCCCTGACCGAGGGCGGGAGGCTCACGGCCGCGGTCGCGAGCCAGATCTGTGACGGTGCGTCGGCGGTCCTGGTGGCGTCCGAGGACGCCGTGGCGAAGTACGGCCTTACCCCCCGCGCGCGCGTGCACCACATCTCGGCTCGTGGTGCGGACCCGATCCTCATGCTCACTGCCCCGATCCCCGCGACCGCGTACGCACTTCGCCGGACGGGCATGTCACTCGATCAGATGGACGTGATCGAGATCAACGAGGCGTTCGCGTCGGTAGTGCTCGCGTGGCAGAAGGAGACGGGCGCCAATCTTGACAAGGTCAATGTGAACGGCGGCGCCATCGCCCTTGGCCATCCGCTAGGAGCGACCGGCACCCGGCTCATGACTACGATGCTGCACGAGCTCGAGCGAACCGGTGGCCGCTACGGACTGCAGACCATGTGCGAGGGTGGCGGGCAGGCCAACGTGACGATCATCGAGCGACTCGGCTGATTCACTCGGGAAGTGGGGCGCCTGGACGACTGGGCGAACGGGGTCGCTACTCGACCACTCTGTGCGCCACGAGATCGTCGATGCGGTCCTGGGCGTAGCCGAGATCGCGCAGCACCTGTCTGGCGACGCTCGTGCCCTCGTCGGCCAGGACCACTGGCTGCTCGGGTCTCCGGCTGCCTGCCCACACCGGACCCAGCTGTCCGAACGCACCCCGGCTCGGCTCGACGGCCTCGGTGATCGCGCCGCGCGCGACGATCTGGGGATTGGTGACCACCTCGTCGATCGAGAGCACCGGCGCGACGCAGCTGTCGAAGGCCGTGAGGAGCGAGACCCACTCGTCGCGGGTCCGCCGGGCGAAGGTGGCTCGCAAGACCCGGACGAGTTCGGGTTGCGCGTCGTCGTCGTACTGCTTGGCCGCCCACTCGAAGATCCCCAACTCGCGACAGACGTTGGCGAAGAACTTCGACTCGACGGCGCCCAGCGCCAGGTACCGGCCGTCCGCGCACTCGTAGACGCCGTAGCACGCGTAGCGACCGGTCAGCACGCCGTGACCGGGGCCGGGCACCGCACCCGTGGCGAGGTACTCATCCACGTTCATGGCCATGAGACCCAATACGCCGTCGGTCGCTGACACGTCCAGGTACGCGCCGGCTCCCGTCGTCGCGCGGCCCAGGAGTGCTGCCATGACTGCCATCGCGGCGTGGAGGCCGCCGCCGGCGGCGTCGGCGACCGTCGCGCCTGGCAGGACCGGCACGCCCTGCGCGTCGCGTCCACTCGAACTCAGGAAGCCGGCGATCGCCAGGTAGTTGAGATCGTGGCCCACCCAGTTCGCGTACGGGCCGGTCTGTCCGTAGCCCGTGGCGGCGCAGTAGACGATTGACGGATTGACCGCCGAGATGGCGTCGTAGCCGATGCCGAGTCGATCGGCGACGCCTGGACGAAACCCTTCGACGATGACGTCGACACGTGCGGCGAGGTCGAGCACCACCACCCGTCCTTCGTCGTGCTTCAAGTCGACCCGACAGCGATCGATGTTGCGCATGGCCCCGTAGGCGTAGTACGGCAGCACGACACCGGAGTGGTCCCGCGGGGGATCAATTCGCAGTACGGATGCTCCATAGTCGGCCAGGATCCTAGAGGCGCGCGCCCCAGGCCCGAGTGTGCCGAGGTCCAGGACCTTGATGGCGCCGAGCGAGCCGGCGCCCACCGGCGATTGCACTATAACGACCTCACGGGTTCCATGACTGCCAGTGTCTCACCCGAGCGCGCGGCGCGATCGCAACACACTCGCGGCTCTCGATGGCATTGGCGGTGACACCGGCGCGGTGCGGACGTCAACGTCACACGAACCAGAGGCGCCCTGCCCGGGGAGGGGAGAGGAGGACGCCTCTGGTCGGTGATCGGGCGAACAGCGTCAAGGTTGGTCCAATCTCTCGACCAATCAATCGCTTGCTCCATAACCAAGAGAGCGTATCACGACTGGCATTTGGTGGAGGAATGGCTGATTTGCAGCGCCAGCGGCACGGGGCACTCGAGGGAACCCGATTGACGTCCCCAGTCGTCCCCAGTCGTCCTTGGGCTCTCCGTGGCTCACCTTCTCATCACCCCTGTCACCATCTCCTCAGCGCTTCCCAGCGGTGTTGAACCACGGTCATCGGACTGTGGAACCGTCTCGTTTCCACGAGTGACGGATGCAATAGCTCTGGTGTCGCTACTGGTGCGACGCGACGAACTGGGCGAGCAACTCGCACACGTAGTCGATGTCGCTGGAGGTCAGACCATGGCTGCAGGGAAGCAGGAGGCCCCGCTCCATCACTCGGTCGGCGTTCGGCAATCCGTCGACCGGCGTCCGATAGGTCACCCCTCGCATCATCGGCTGGCGCGTGACGTTGCCGCTCCAAACAGTTCGGGTGTCGACGCCATTGCCTTCGAGGTACTCCTGGAGGTCCGGCCTCGTGAAGTTGGCCTGCTCACCGACGAGGAACGGATAGCAGAGCCAGGCGGTCACGAGCCCCTCGAGCTGGCGGGGCGGGACGAACACGCCTTCGTACTTGCGCAGGAACGCCGAGTAGCCGTCGAAGTTCGCCTGACGCCGCTCGTAGAAACTCGCCAACTTGTTGAGCTGCTGCAAGCCAAAGGCGGCACCCAACTCCGACGGTTCGAAGTTCCACGGCAGCACGTCGAAGATGAAGTCATTGTCATAGGGGATTCCGTCGAGTTCCTCACGGAAGACCCGGCCGGTCTTCTCGGACCCGAACAGGTGGGGCTCCGAACGCCGGCCCCATCTGCGCAGCATGAGTCCCTTGTCGCGCAGCTTCTCGTCATCCAAGATCACCATGCCGCCGTTGCCGGCGCAGGTGATCACGTGGGACATTGCGAAACTGGTAACGCTCAGGTCCGCTCGAAGGCCCGTCGGCGTGCCGCGGAGCGTGGCACCGAGCGCGTCGCACGAGTCCTCGATGACGACCAGTCCCTTCTCGTCGGCGATCTTGCGCACCGCGTCCCAGTCGGGCGCGTTGCCAATGAGGTTTGGCAGGAAGATCGCCCTGGTCAGCGGCGTGATCAGTTCCTCGATGCGGGACACGTCGGCATTGAACGTGTCCGGCTCCACGTCCACGAAGACCGGGATGAGTCCCGCCTTCACAATGGCGGAGACGTCGGTCGAGAAGGTGAGGGCGCTGGTGATGACCTCGGAACCGGTGGGTAGGTCAAGCAGCGCAAAGGCGAGGAAGATCGCCGATGAGCCTGAATTGCACATCAGGCCCTGGGACTTGCCGAAGAGGCCCGCCACGCGATGCTCCATCTCGGTGACGTTCTTCCCGATCCGCAACGCCTGTGGTCCTCCGTTGAGAACCTCCATGACGGCATCAATTTCGACTTGGTCGTGCGCACTCTGCGCATACAGGACTCGACGAGCCAATTCTCTTCCTCCTTCGATCTGCTACTTGAGCAAGCGCTCAATCAACCGCTGTCCACTGCCTTTTCTACCACAGGTCGAGATCTCTTGTCACGCGGGCGGACGGATCGGAGCCTGAACATCCGGCGTCCCACGTTCACGACATCAGGCGACGATGTCGCGAACGTCGCCACGCTCTTCGCCTCAGGCGATTCGACGTCGGCCCCGGGGGCACGGCGCGACGTGGGGCGATGGTGTGGCGGCGACGCCGGCGACGACCCGCCTGCGTGGAAGACCACGACGTCTGATCCGGAGCGTGGATGTCTCGATGGGTGCCCACGCGACGCGGCCTAGAGTTCCGATGAGTCGTGACGACGTGACCGAGACGAGGTGGCGCAGATGGGGACCAAGCAGCGCAGTCAAGTAGCGATGGATGACGATGAGATCCAGCGGTTCCTGATCCAGAACAGAACCGCCACCGTCGCGACGATCGGTCCCAATGGAGTACCCCACCTCGTCGCGATGTGGTACGCGGTCATCGACGGGGAGGTCTGGGTGGAGACGAAGGCCAAGTCCCAGAAGGTCACCAATCTCAGGCGGGACCCCCGAGCCTCGCTCTTGATGGAGGACGGATTCACCTACAACACCCTTCGCGGCGTGACGTTGGAGGGCACGACGGAGATCCACGACGACCGGGACGTCCTTTGGCGGGTCGGCGTCAGCGTGTACGAGCGCTACATGGGGCCACACAGCGAAGCGACGAACCCGGCCATCGAGGCCCTCATCCACAAGCGGGTCGCGGTCAGGTTCGTCACGGAACGAGTACGTTCCTGGGACCACCGCAAACTCGGCCTGCAAGACATCGGCATCAACGGTTCGACCGCGGCGTTCCTGCCCCGCCCTTGACAACTCCCTGGTGTGGAGCCCGGCTGCCTGCATGACGCCAGCGTGAACGCCCCTCGGGGAAGGATGACCGCGACCGGGCGGCGCATCCTCGGCCCGTCCGCCCCATGCTGGGGCTACCGGTCGATGAGGGCCGTGGCCTCGCCGGCGAAGACCGCGACGTCGTCCTGATTGACGGTCGTCACCGTCAGGCGAACGCACGGTGTGTCCGGGCTGTTCACGATCTCCACCACTTCGGCGCGCGAAGTGAGCGTGTCGCCGGGCCAGACCTGGGTGAGAAACCGTCCGCCGAACCGCGTGAGACGAGCATCGCCAACGACGTCGGTCACCATCCGCGAGGTGAGTCCCATGATCAACATCCCGTGCGCGAACACCGTCGGGTAGCCCGCGGCCCGGGTGGCGTAGACCTCGTCGGAATGCAGGGGGAAGAAGTCGCCCGAGGCGCCGGCGTACTGCACCATCTGGGTTCGGGTGAGGTTCTCGACGACGACCTCTTCGAAGGTCTGGCCCAGCGCGAGCGTCGAGAGTCGCAGTGCCATCTCAGCCGATCTCGATCCTCTTCGAGGTTCGCACGCTCACTGACCGTGCTGTCACCACGACGGCACCTTGCGCGTCGCGAAAGTCGGTGATCCGCTCGACGAAGGTGAGCGTGCCGCCTCGGCGACCCTCGCGCTGCCAGGTCTCGCCGGTCCTCGACGTCGCGGTCAAGACCTCGCCGGGCTCGAAGTGGCGGAAGTACTCGAAGTGCTGTTCGGCCGCCAGACCGCTCCCGCTCTCCTGGGGTGGCCGGCCCGATGGCTCCCGGCCCGAACCCACCCATGGTTCGCCGATCGTCGGACGGAGCGGGAAGGAGGGGTCGAACTTCGCGATCGACACGACAAATGTCGGCGGAGCGATGATGTGGCCGACCGCGGACGACTCGGCGTACGCCGCGTCCCAGTAGATGGGATTCGGATCGTTGATGCTGCGCGCGAACATCATGATGGCGCCGCGCTCGATGGGGAACTCAATCATCGCCACTCGGCGCTTGGCCCTGTCGCGAGACCGACGTCGTCACGGCCCGGTCAACGCGGACTCGACGGCGGCGAGGTCGTCGGCGCTCAGCTGCCAGTTGACGGCCTGGGCGTTGGCGCTCACCTGCTCCACCGTGGTTGCGCCCACGAGGATCGAAGAGACCTCCTGATGAGCGGCCAGCCACGACATCGCCAACTCGATGAGCGTATGACCAGTGTCTTCGGCCACTCGTCGTAGTCGCTCGATCTGGTCGAAGCGCCCTTCGGTCGCCATGCTTGCGAAGTACGGCACTTCGGCCAGCCGGGTGCCCTTCGGGAACTCCTGGCCCTTGTGGTACTTGCCCGTCAAGAGCCCCGACGCCAGCGGGAAATACGGGACGATGCCGACCCCGAAGTGGCGACTCGCCGGCACGCACTCGGCCTCGACACCGCGGGCGAGAAGGCTCCATTCGACCTGATTGGCCACAAACGCGGCGCCGTTCGCCGCGTTCGCCACGTGCATGGCGTCGGCGATCTGCCAGCCGGTCAGGTTCGAAGCCGCCGCGTAGCGGACCTTGCCCTGGTGCACCAGGTCATCGAGGGCGTCGAGCGTCTCGGCGATCGGCGTGCGCGGGTCGGGCCGGTGGAGGTAGTAGAGATCGAGGTAGTCCGTCCCGAGACGTCGCAGGCTCGCCTCGCAGGCTTGAAGCAGGTAGCGCCTCGATGCGCCGCGCATGTAGGGGCCCTCACCCATCGGCGAGCAAAACTTCGTCGCAATGACGACGTTGCTCCGGCGGGTGCCGAGGGCCGCGCCGAGGAACTCCTCGGAGACGCCGTTCCCGTAGCTGTCCGAGGTGTCGAACATCGTGTACCCGTTGTCCAGTGCGGCGTGCACCACGTCCGCCGACGCGCCCTTGTCGAGTCGCATGCCGAAGTTGTTGCAGCCCAGTCCCACGATCGAGGTGAGTAGACCGGAACGTCCCACGTTACGTATTTCCATTGCCACCCTCCTTCGGGTCAGAGTTGGTCTGGTGTCTCCATGCTGCCCCACGCACGGCTCGAGGCACGAAGTGATTCCGCGACGCGGCGAAGGGTGCCGAGCACGGCGCCCAGTGTGATCGCTGGGTTCGCAGTCAGGCGGCGTCCGTCGTTGTGGCCGACCCCCCGGCGCGCACGACGACAGCGTCCGCGGCGAGCGCACCGTGTTCGGTGACGAAGACCGGATTCGCCTCGACTTCGGCGACGACGCCTTCGAGGTCGACGGCCATGTCCTGGAAGCCCATGATCACGTCGAGCAGGGCGTCCAGGTCCGCCGGTGGCGTCCCGCGGTAGCCGAGCAACAGGGGCGACGATCGCAGGTCCATGACCATTCGCCGCGCCTCATGCCTCGTGAAGGGAGGCACCCGGAACTGCACGTCCTTGAACAACTCCGCGGTCACCCCACCGAGGCCCACCATGACCGCCGGGCCGAAGACCGGGTCGGAGACGACGCCGACGATCATCTCGACCCCGCCGCGCACCTGCTCGCTCAGCAGAACGCCCGCCGTCGAGTCATCGCCGGGAATGCCCGCGAGGATGGAGACGAGGTCGTCGAAGGTTCGGCGCACCGCCTCAAGATCCTGGACGTTGGTGCGCACGAGACCGAGCTCGGACTTGTGCAGAATGTCCGAACGAACACCCTTCATAACGAGCGGAAAACCCAGCATCTCCGCGGCGTGCAGTGCATCGTCGGCCGAGGTGGCCACGAACTCGCGGGTCACGGGAATGCCGTAGTTGGACAGGAGGCCCTTCGCTTCGTGTTCGGTGAGGGAACCCTTGTCGCGCAACATCTCCGTTGCCTCGGACCGGTGGCTGCCGCCGTGGCGGTCGTCGAGTTCCATCCCGTAGGGGGATTCGTACTGCGACGCGAACTGGTAGTAGTTGAGGTACTCGGCCACGGCGCGCGCGCAGTTGCGAAAATTACGAAAGGTGATCAGCCGGTGCGAGCCGAGCAGCACGTCTCGGTACGCGGACTCCGTGCCCGAGGGAGAACTCCAGATCACGCAGACGGGCTTGTCGGTGGTCTCGGCCACGCGAACCAGATCCTCGGCGAATCGGTCGCTCATCGGCGGTGTGGCACCGGTGATGGCGCAAATGAGCACGGCGACATCGGGATCCTGGACGAGCGTCTCGAGGATCTTGATCCCGCGCGCGTCACCGGTTGGATGCCCTCCGCTGTCGACGGGATTGGCGACGTCGAGGGTCTCGGGGATCCATTCGTGCAGTTGGCGTTGGGTCTCATCGGACAGTCTGGGCAGTCGAAGCCCGGCCGACGCGCAGACGTCGGCCAGGTGCGCACCGGTGCCACCCGAGATCGAGTAGAGACACACCCCGTCAGCTTGTGGGGGCTTGGCCCGGACGAGCATCTGGGACACTTCGATCAACTCGTCGATGTCATCAACCCGGATGACTCCGGTTTGGCGGAATGCGCCTTGCGCGACGCCATCTGCACCGGTGAGCTTGCCGGTGTGGGAGAGGGCCATTGCGGAGCCGGCACTGGTTCTCCCCACCTTGATCAGCACGATTGGTGTATGGGTGCCGAGCGCGTGGTCAGCAGCCTGGAGCATCGTTCGCCCGTCGTGGAATCCCTCGACGTACGCGCTGATCACGCCGACCTCAGGGCGATCAGCGTAGAAGCGAGCGAGGTCGGCGAACTCCACGTCAGCCTCATTTCCCGTCGTTGCCCAGAAGGCGACGGCAGTCCCATTCTCTTGGGTCTGAAAGACGGGGCGGCCCTGGTGTCCGCTCTGGGTCACGAGTCCGATGCCTTTCTGGTCGGCGAGCAGGCCAGTGTCTCTGACGTCAAAGGCGTTGAGGACGGTGTTCGGACCGAACAGCCGGGTCTCGCTCGCGCGCACGAGTTGCTCGAGCGCGGCCTGGCTTTGACGACCCTGCTCGCCGGACTCGGCGAATCCATTGCCGAAGACGATGGCGTAGCGAGCACGATTGCGTATGGCGGCCTCAACCGCAGGACGGACGTCGTTCACGAGGATGGCGCACACGTCCACGGCAATCGGGACGTCGTCCATGGTCTTGTAGCACGGAAGTCCGGCGATCGAATCGCGATTGGGATTCACCAGGTAGATCGCCGGGTTCGCCGCTTGGGAGGCCCACTTCAGCATGAACCTGGTCATGCCCGCGGCAGGGCTTCCTTCGGTCTCGGATGCCCCGATGAGAGCCACGCTGGTTGGCGCAAAGAACCTCTCGAGGTCGAGCGACCTCAGAGTGTTCTCAGCCATGCGTCGTGCAACCACATCAACCCCCAATTCGTCAACAGTTCCACGCTCTTGTGGCGCGTACTTCACGTCGCCGCGACGTCCAGCAGCGAACACTCGCGAAGCAGCAATCATGATACAGGACTCGGCAACCAAGCGCTTGCTAGAACCTCTGTTTGATGGTACTGTTCTCTCCGCCGACCACTGTGGACATCCTGAAGGATGACCGCATGGGGGATAGCCCGAGGGCCTGGTAAACGGAGGTGTGCGACGGATGGACTTTGAGTTCTCGCCCGAACAGTTGAATTTTGCTGCCGAAGTCGAACGCTTCTTGGACGAACATGACGACCCCGAGGTCTTCGATCCGACCCGTGAGAACATGGCCCAGATCGTGGATACCCCAAAGCGCCGGGCCTTCATGGCCGAGCTCGGACGCCAGGGCTGGCTCGGCATCACCTGGCCCAAGGAGTATGGCGGTCAGGACGGCGACGGCGTCTTAGAGTTCCTGCTCAACGAGTCCCTGGCCCGTCGGGGCGGTCCCCAAATCGGAAAGGGTGTGGGGATCGTTGGCAAGACCATCATTCGTCACGGCAGCGAGAAGCTGAAGGCGGAGTTCCTTCCCAAGATACTGCGCAACGAGGTTGAATTCGCCGTCGGCTACTCCGAGCCAAATTCCGGCTCCGACCTCGCATCCCTGCAACTCAAGGCAACTCGTGATGGCGACGGCTGGCTCCTCAATGGACAGAAGACGTGGACCACGTCCGCACATTTTGCCGAGTGGTACTGGCTTGGCGCTCGGACCGATCCGGACGCACCCAAGCACCACGGCATCACGTTGTTTCTTGTTCCGCTCGACCATCCCGGCATAACGGTCAAGCCGATCTGGACGATCGGTGATGAGCGAACCAATGAGGTCTACCTTGACGACGTATGGGTCTCTGACGATTACGTCGTCGGGGAGATCAATCACGGGTTCCAGTACATCTCGGAAGCGCTCGACCTGGAGCGATTCACACTCTTCACCTTCTCACAGATTCAGCAGCGACTCGATCTCCTGATCGAGTGCGTCGCCAATGGCCAACGCGACGGCGAGCCGATGAAGGACGATCCGGTCACTCGTCAACGCATCGCCCAGCTTGTGACCCAGGCCGAGGTGGCACGCGTTCTTGGCCTCAAGTTCGTGTATCACTCTTCGAAGGGCGGGGCCGCGCCGACCAGTGAGGCGTCGGAGTACAAGCTCTTCGCGACGGAGTACTCCAAGCGGCTCGCCAACGCGTCGATGGATCTCGCGGGGCCGGGCGGTCAGTTGCGGGTCAGGACCCCCGGAGCCCCGATGGAGGGACGAGCCGAGTCAACCTACCGGTACACGGTGATCGACACTGTCGGCGGCGGTTCCTCAGAGATTCAGAAGAACATCATCGCTGTGCGCAAGCTCGGGCTGCCGAGGAACTTCTGATGGACGCCGGAACGTCAGACCTCTATTCCTGTGCGCCCAGCGACGGCACTGGTGGCGTATCTATCAAGCGAAGGGGGCGTGCATGAACCCGACTGAACCGGGCCAACCCGACCAGGAGCATCCAGTCACCGGAGCGGAGTTGCCGGCCGACGTGACCGCACTCATCGGCGTGCGTCAGTACGACGAGGAGGCCGAGTTCCCCTGCGAGCGGGGCTACATCTGGACCACCTGCGCGTCGGTGGAGAACGGCAACCCGCTGTTCTGGGACGACGACGTCGCCGAGGAGATCACTGGTGGGCCGATCGCCCCTCCCACGATGTTGTCGGTGTGGCTGCGTCCTCACCACTGGGCCCCGGGTCGCCAAGCCGGCACGGCGTTGCCCCTTCGCGTCCACTTCGATCTGAAGGCTCGTCTCGAGTTGCCCGAGGCGATCATGACCGATGACGTGCTGGTGTTCCACGAGCCGGTGCGACCGGGGGACCGCTTGAAGTGTTGCCAGATCCTGCGTTCGGTGAGCGAGGAGAAGACCACGAAACTCGGCACGGGTCGGTTCTGGGTCATCGATGTCGAATACCGGAACCAGCGAGACGAACTGGTCGGGGTGGACACCCTGACCGGATTGGGATATCGGAGGCCAAACCAGTGACAACGCCCCGACTCACCTTCAGCGACATCGCAGAGGGCGACCTGCTGCCCCCGTTGTCCCACGACGTCACGGCGACGACCGTGGTCCTGGGCGCCCTGGCCAGTCGTGACGACCGCCCGATGCACCACGACCGCGACTTCGCCCAGATTCGCAACGGCGTGCGCGACATCTTCTTGAACACCCCGAACCAGGCCGCTTGGTTCGAGCGGTACCTGACCGACTGGACCGGCCCGTTCGGCCGACTGGGGCGCGTCACGTTTCGCATGCTGGGTTCGGTATTCCCCGGCGACACCATGAAGCTCACGGGTTCCGTGACCGACGTGTCCGTCGACGACGAGGGCTGTGCGTGGGTGAAGGTGACCGTGGAACTGCACGTCGAGGATCAATTGAAGACTCGCGCCGTCGCCTCCATCGCGGTCCCCGCCAGCCCGACCGACAATCCATGGAAGCGCCGAGGGGATCGGTGGCGGCCGTGACCAAGGACGACTCCCGACAGATCGAAAGGCTCAGGAGGTAGAAATGCTGGATCTTGAATTCTCTCAAGAGCAAGAGATGCTTCGCGAAAGCGCTCGAGGTGTGTGCCATACGCATAGCCCGCTCACCGTCGTTCGTGAGTTGGAAGACGACCCGGTGGGCTACTCGCGTGAGTTGTGGCGCCAACTTGGACAACTTGGACTCATCGGTCTGATGCTGCCAGAAGAATACGGCGGCGGTGGTTGCGAAGCGATTGAGGGGGTCGTCCTCTACGAGGAGTTCGGTCGCAGCCTTGCGCCCACCCCACATTTCGTCAGCGCGGTGCTGAGCGGCCAGGCGCTGGCCCTCGCGGCCACCGCCGACCAGCGTCAGGCGTGGCTGCCCCGGATCGCCACGGGCGAGGCCATTCTCACGCCGGCGTGGCTCGAGCCCGACAACGGATTCGGACCGAAGGGCGTCCAGCTGAGGTCGGTGCCCAAGGGTGACGGATGGGTTCTCAGCGGAACCAAGCGCCACGTCGCGTTCGCCCAAGAGGCGACCGCCTTGGTGGTGCTGGCCCGAACGGGTGAGGCAAGCAACGAGATCGACATCTTCCTCGTGGATCCGAGTGCCCCCGGTGTGACGCTCACCCAACAACACACGATCGCCTCGGACAACCAGTTCCTCGTCGAGTTCGAGGGAGTCACCGTGACCGAGGCGGGCCGAATCGGCGCCGCGGGGACTGGCTGGGCCACCTGGGACGCCGTCATGCGAGACGCCATCATCCTGCTCGCCGCGCAGGCAATGGGCGGTGCGCAGTATGCCCTCGACATCACCGTGCAGTACGCCAAGGACCGTGAGCAGTTCGGCAAGCAACTGGGAGCCTTTCAGGCGCTGGCTCACAATCTGGCCGACGCGGCGACCGCGGTCGACGGGGGATTCCAGTTGATGCACGAGGCTGCGTGGGCCCGTTCGGTGGGACGCTCGACCGATCGGCTGGCTCCGATGGCCAAGCTCTTCGCATGTCAAACCTTCCGGGACGTGACCGCATTGGGTGAGCAGATCTTCGGCGGCGTTGGATTCACCATCGACTTTGACATCCAGCTCTACTTCCGACGGGCCAAGGCCCTTCAACTCAGTTGGTGGGACACCCGGTACCTCGAAGAGATGGTGGCCGCGTCGGTCCTCGGCGCCTGAGTCAACCGAGGCGCTGAGGTCAGGCGCCGTACACGGGTGCCGGCGTCGGCGCCCGGCCGAGCAGGTCGCGGACCACGGGGCCGAGTTCGCCGGGATTCCAGCGATCCTTCCTGTCGACGCTTGGGCCGGACTGCCATCCATTGGCGACGCTGACAATCCCTCCTGACACTTCGAACACGCGGCCGGTCACGTCGCCCGCCTCTTCACTCACGAGCCACACCACGAGTGGTGAGACGTTGTCCGGACTCATGGCATCGAATCCCGACGTCGGGGTGGCCATCGACTCGGCGAACACCTCCTCGGTCATCGAGGTCCTCGCCGCCGGCGCGATGGCGTTGACCGTCACCTGGTAGCGGGCGAGCTCGGCCGCCGTCACCAGGGTCAGGGCGGCGACGCCCGCCTTGGCGGCGGCGTAGTTCGACTGGCCCAGGCTGCCGAGCAGGCCGGCGCCCGAGGTGGTGTTGACCACGCGTGCTCTCACCGTCTTGCCCTGCTTGGACTGCTCGCGCCAGTAGGCGGCCGCGTGACGGAAGGGGCAGAAGTGACCCTTCAGGTCGACGCGCAGGACCAGGTCCCACTCCTCTTCGCTCAGGTTGACGAACATCTTGTCGCGGACGAGTCCGGCGTTGTTGACGAGTGCGTCGAGTTGTCCGTAGGTTTCGACCGCGACGTTGATCAGCGACGCCGAATACGACCAGTCGGCGACGTCACCGATGCTGGCGACTGCGACACCTCCGGCGCCGAGAATCTCCTCGACGGTCTGGTTCGCGGTCATGCCCATGTCGTTGACCACCACGCACGCGCCTTGGCGCGCGAGTTCGAGCGCGTGCGAACGACCGAGGCCCGTGCCCGCTCCAGTGATCACCACGACGCGGCCTTCGGCAATTCTGCTCATGTCAACTTCCTTTCGTCGCACCGGGGCCACTGCTCGCGAGTGGTTCTCGCGGCAGGCCCAAGGCGCGCTCTCCAATGATGTTTCGCTGGATCTGATCCGAGCCGCCGTAGATCGAATCCGCTCGGGTGAACAAGAACAGGCGCTGGGCGGGACTCAAGTCGCCGGACGGCCCGCCCGCGATCATCGCGTCGGTGCCCACGGTGTCCACGAAGAATTCGCCGAGGTCCTGGTGCAGCCGTGCCCAGTAGAGCTTGGAGATGTACGCGGCACCCGACAGCCCGGGCCGCTCGGCTTCGGTGAGCATGCGAAGGGTGTTGAGACGCATGATCTCGAGGCGCCCCCACAGGGCCGTCAGTTGCTGGCGGAACCGGGGCTCGGAGGACTTGCCGTTTGCCTGGGCCAGGGACTTGATCGCCTCGAAGTCCCGGTGAAACGCGAACTGCTGGCCGAGGGTCGAGGCGCCGCGCTCGAAGGAGAGCAAGCCCATCGCGACCTCCCAACCACGATCCACCTGGCCGACCACCAGGTCAGCCGCCGTTCTGGTCTCGGTGAAGAAGACCTCGTTGAACTCGGCGGTGCCGGTCAACTGGACGATCGGACGCACTTCAATCCCCGCGGCGTCGAGGGGCACCAACAGGAACGAGATGCCCTGGTGCTTGGGGGCGGTGGGATTGGTCCGCGCGAGCACGAAGCACCAGTGGCTGACGTGGGCCAGGGACGTCCAGACCTTCTGGCCGTTGATGACCCACTCGTCACCGTCGCGTCGGGCCTGGGTACTGACGCCGGCCAGGTCCGAGCCGGCGTTTGGTTCGGAGAACCCCTGGCACCACAGTTCCCGGCCCAGTCGTATGGCGGGGAGGAATCGTTCTTGTTGCTCGGGCGTGCCGTAGTGGATCAGTGTCGGTCCGATGAGTCCCTCACCGATGTGCCCGAGCCTGCCCGGGGCGCCGGCACGGGCACACTCCTCGAAGTAGATCACCTGCAAGGGCAATGGAAGGCCCTTGCCGCCAAAGGAAGTCGGCCACCCTACGCACGTCCAGCCGTCGGCACCAAGACGTTGCTCGAAGGCGAGGCGCTCCTCGAAGAGCGAGTCCTCGTCGCCCGGTCCGCCGCGACCACGCACGACTGCGAACTCGCCGCGGAGCAACTCGTCGAGGTACGAGCGGAGCTCGACGCGAAACGCCTCTTCCTCCGGAGTGAAACGGAGATCCATACCGACCTAGTCCGCGTCCGTCAGTCGTCGCAGCATGAAGTGCGCAGCGACCGAGGAGAACGCGCGCCCGACGGGCGCCGAACTCGTGAGATGCGGGCGGAGTAGGGACACGACACTGAGGTTATCGCTCTCGGGCAATCGAGACAAGCGCTTGCTTGGCATCATCACCACTGCTATAGTCGCCACAACGCGCGCCTCGGCAATCCCGCAGGGATTTCAAGGCGATGGGGCTTTCGGGCCGGGCCGAACAACCGGTCCCGGATCGCCAGATGCACCTCGAGTGTGCGGCCTCGCGCCAGAAAGAGGACGGTTGTGGAGACAGGAACTGGTTCAGGGTCCGAGGCACTGCCTACGCCCGCATACGGTCCGCCGGGCCACGGTCTCCTGGTCGGACGGACGGTGGTGGTGACGGCGGCCGCGGGTACGGGGATCGGCTTCGCGACGGCTCGCCGCTGCGCCGAGGAAGGCGCCCGGGTCGTGATCAGTGATCGCCATGAGCGTCGCCTGGCCGAATCGGCCGAAATGCTCTCCGAGGTGACCGGTGAGTCGCCGCTCGCCGTGCCGTGTGACGTGACAGACCCCCAGCAAGTTGACCAACTGTTTCGCACGGTGGTCGCCGAACTGGGATCCTTTGACGTCCTGGTGAACAACGCCGGACTCGGCGGCACCGCGAACGTGATGGAGATGACCGACGAGCAGTGGCACTCGGTCCTCGGCGTGACGTTGACCGGCACCTTCTACTGCATGCGGGCGGCGTTGCCCTACCTCGTTAAGCAGGGCCGCGGCGCGGTGATCAACAACGCGTCGGTGCTCGGCTGGAGGGCTCAGGCCGAGCAGGCGCACTACGCCGCCGCGAAGGCGGGGGTCATGGCGCTGACGCGGTGCACCGCCATGGAAGTGGCTCGATCGGGCGTTCGGGTCAATGCGGTTGCCCCCAGCATCGCCATGCACGCCCACCTCGCCAAGTCCGCGGATGAGGAGCTGCTCAACCGGCTCGCGTCCCGGGAGGCTTTCGGTCGCGCGGCGGCACCGTGGGAGGTGGCGAACGTCATCGTCTTCCTGGCGAGCGAGTACTCGTCGTACATGACCGGTGAAGTCATCTCGGTCAGTAGCCAGCATGCCTAGTACGGGCGGACGAGGAGGCACTGATGGTTGACCACGCTGCAGTCGGCAGGTCCGGCGACTGGTTCGAGATGGAGATCGAGAAGGGCAAGATTCGCGAGTTCGCCCAGGCCACGTGGTCGACGAATCCGAGCTACCTGGCGGACCCGTCACCGGTGTGCGAGCCAACGTTTCTCACGACCATGATCTTCTGGCAGGGGCCGTCGTCCAATCCGTGGCACGAGGTGGCCATGGACCAGGAACGCGGGCTCCACGCGGAGCAGGAGTTCACCTTCTTCGGCGCGCCGCCGCGGGCCGGCACTCGTTTGAAGGCGCGCTCGACGATCACCGACGTGTTTGAGAAGGAGGGCAAGCGCGGAGGAACGTTGACGTTCGCAGTCATGGTGACCGACTTTCTCAATGAGAATGGGGTGCTCGTCGCCCAGTCGAAGATGACTGGTGTCGAGACCTCGAGACCACCGGAGGAACCATCGTGACTGCGCCCGTGCCGCCGCCTTTGGTCGTCGGCCCGATAACGATGACCGACATCGTCCGCTACCAGGGCGCATCGGGCGACATGAACCCAATCCATCACGACGAGGCGTTCGCCCGTCACGCCGGCTTCCCGTCGCCGCTGGCCCTGGGCATGATGCAGGCCGGCATGCTCGCCACGTGGGCCACCGACTGGCTCGGGGCTGACCGGATTCGTCGCTTCCGAGTCCGCTTCGTTGAGCAGGTGTGGCCCGGCGACATCCTCACCAGTTCGGGTACCGTTGCGCGCGAGTACGAAGAAGATGGCGAACAGCGAGTCGACGTCGAACTCGTGTGTCGCCGCCAGACGGGAGGCGTGGCCGTACTCGGGTGGGCAACATTCTGCGCCGATGAGAGGGGAGCATTGTCATGACGGATGCAACTGCGAGCAACGACATCACGGTGACCGTGGGGGAACTCGGCATCGCCGAGGTGGTGGTCGATCGGCCACCCGTGAACGCGCTCTCCGTGGCGTGCTGGTTCGAGCTCGCCCGCGTCGTGCGTAGCCTGGGTGAGGATCCCGCGGTCCGAGTCGTCGTGTTGCGCGCCGAGGGCCGGGGTTTCAACGCCGGCGTGGACATCAAGGAGATCCAGGCCGAAGAGGGCTTCGAAGCGCTCATCGGTGCGAACCGCGGATGCGCGGCGGCGTTCGCGGCGGTGTACGAGTGCGCGGTACCGGTCATCTCCGCCGTGCAGGGCTTCTGCCTCGGCGGCGGCATCGGCCTGGTGGGAAACTCGGATGTCATCGTGGCCAGCGAGGACGCCACCTTCGGTCTCCCGGAGGTCGATCGGGGCGCCCTCGGCGCGGCGACGCACCTCTCGCGACTGGTGCCCCAGCACAAGATGCGCGCGATGATGTACACGTCAGCGGTGGCGACTGCCGCGGAGCTCCATGCGTTCGGTTCGGTGCTGCGCGTCGTGCCGCGACCGGAACTGCGCGAGGCGGCGATGTCGATAGCCCGCGAGATCGCCTCCAAGGATCCCCGCGTGATCCGCGCCGCGAAGGAGTCGCTCAACGGCATCGATCTGTGGGACGTCAGGCGCAGCTACCGCTACGAGCAGGGTTTCACGTTCGAACTGAATCTCAGTGGTGTAGCGGACGAGGTTCGAGAGGGTTTCGGACGTCACGACGCGTGACGACATCGTCACTCGCGAGGCGGAAGGCAATACTGGCGGGATCGATGGGCTTCGTCGCGCGGAAGCTCGTCGGTGGCTCGCCCGGGTTGGCTGAGTACACCTAGGGGCGGACGCCCGGCCGGGACTTGATTCCGAGCGAGTAGCCCCGCTTCTGCTGCGCCATCTCCAAGAGCCGGATGACCAGCGGCCGTGTCTCGCGGGGGTCGATGATATTCTCCACGCCGAAGGCTTCGGCCGCGAGCAGGGGCGACCGAAGTCGGCCGATCCGTTCTTCGATCTCGACGCGCTTGGCGACGGGATCGGGCGCCGATTCGATGATGCGCCGGAACGCCGCGTCGACACCACCCTCGATCGGGATGCCGCCGAACTCACCTGAGGGCCACGCGATACGCAACTTGAGGTGGTCGGTCCTGCTGGAGGTCACGCTGCCGACTCCGTAGCAGCGGCGCACGATGATCTGGATCAGCGGCACCGTGATGCTGAAGGTGGTCCAGAAGGCCCGCATGCCGCGGCGCAGTGCGCCCGAGCGCTCCGCGTCCGGGCCGACCAGGAAGCCGGGGCAGTCAACGAAGTAGACGATCGGAATGCGGAACTGGTCGCAGAGCTCCATGAAGTGAACCTGCTTGTCCGCGCCCGGCCCGTCGAGGGCGCCGCCGTTGACCATTGGGTTGTTGGCCATGATGCCCACGACGTGACCATTGAGTCTCGCGAGCGCGGTGATCAGGCACCGTCCGTGATGGGGCCGAATCTCGAACATGATGCCGTCGTCCACGACCATCATGATGAGGCTCTTCATGTCGTACGGCTGGCGGCGGTTCTTCGGCACGATGCTGAGCAGCGCCTCTTCCTTGCGATCGGGCCGGTCGTTGGGCTCCCGGTGCGGGGGGAGCTCCCAGACGTTGCGCGGCATATACGAGAGGAACTCGCGCATCTGGCGGAAGCAGTCGTATTCGTCCTCGCCCTCATTGTCGACGGCGCCGCTCGCGTGCACCTGCATCTCGGAACTGCCGAGCTCGTCCTTGGTGACGTCGAGCCCGATTGCTCGTTTCACGACGGGCGGTCCGGCGATGAATAGCTGGGCGGACTTCTTGGGCATGACGGACCAGTGGGAGAGCATGGCGCGGGTCGCCGGCCCGCCGGCGACCGAGCCCATGACCCCAGCGACCACGGGCACGGTGGCCAGGAGGTCCACCTCCAGGCCGTCGTTTGACCACGTGGGGATCTGCATGTAGCCGCGGCGAAGCGTGTTCTCGATGTTCCCCCCGGCGCCGTCGTGCAGCAGCACCGTGGGCACCTTGAACTCGTTGGCGATCTCCAGAATCATCCGGTCCTTGGTGCGCCCGTCCCTTTCGGAGCCGCCGCGAACGGTGAAGTCCTCGCCGCCGACCACGATGTCGCGACCGTCGATCCGCCCGAGTCCGCCGACGTAGCCGGCGGGGAGGAACTTCTCGCCATCGCCCTCACCCGCGAGCGCTCCCATCTCCACGAACGATCCGGGATCGAGCAGGGCGTCGATCCGCTCTCGAATGGTGAGTCGCCCCGCGTCGTGTTGACGCTGAACGCGCTCGGCGCCGCCCAGCGCCAGCGCCCGCGCACGACGGCGCTCGATCTCCTCGACATCATCCAACCAGGCCATCAGCGAACGTCCCGTTCCACTTGTTCCAGCATGGCGACCAGCTGATTGCCCGATACCGACGACCCCTCGGCGACCAGGATCTCGGTGACCCTTCCCGCGATCGGTGCGACGATCGGTATCTCCATCTTCATCGACTCGAGGATCGCCACGACATCCCCCACTGCCACCTGGTCATCCAGGGTCACCAGGATCTTCCAGATGCTACCGGCCGTTTCAGCCCTAATCCCTACCAGTTCCATGGACGGTGCTCTCTATCTGTCTCTGTGGTTGCGGGTCACTGCACGTCGGTCGACGTCGGGCGCTGTGGTCCTCACGCAATCACGCCCTCGTGGCGCAATGACGCGAGTGCCGAGGCGTCCAGGCCGAGCAGCTCGTGCAACACCTCGTCGGTGTGCTCACCGACGGTGGGGAACTCCCCGTCGGGTCGTTCGGGCATGCGCGACATCTTCACCGGATTGCCCGCCACCAGGACGGGCTGCTCGACACCGTCGGTCCGGGGGACTTGGACCAGCATGTGCCGCTCGATGACGTGGGGGTCCTCGAGCAGATCCGTGGCCGAGTTGCCGGGTGCGGCTGCGATCTTGGCCTCGGCCAGTGTCCTGGCGGCCTCCATCTTGGTTCGCGACGACGCCCATTCCTCCACGGCCGGCCGGATGACGGTGGCCATGTGGTCGACCCAGCCCCAGGGTTCATCGAACCGGGGATCGGTGATCCACTCTTCGCGGTTCAACAGATGCGCGAGGCGCTCGAACTGGTGCCGGCGAAAGACCGACATCAGGAACCACCCGTCACTCGCCTTGAAGGCGGTATTGATCATCGGAATGCGCAGCTCCTGATCGGGGTCGCGCTTCAGTCCCAGCGACCAGAAATTCGGCACCAGGTCGCTGAACGAGATCATCGAGTCGAACATCGAGACGTCGACGAACTGGCCGCGTCCCATGAGGTCGCGGTGGCGCAGGGCGGCGAGGATGCCAATCAGGGTGAAGAGGCCGGTGCCGGTGTCACCCACGCCGCCCATCGGGTTCACGATCGGCAGTTGGTGCGGGCGACGCGAGTACTCGTAGATGCCCGACATCGCCTCGGCGACCGCTGCAAAGGCGGGCCACTCCTGGTAGGGCGAGTTGCCGGTGTTGCCGAAGCCCGAGAGCGAGGCGACGATCACGCGGGGGTTGATCGCCTCGAGCACCGAGTAGCCGATGCCCAACTTGTCGGCGCGATGCGGGCCCAGATTCTCGCACACTACGTCGAAGTGCGGCACGAGCGCCAGCACCAGGTCGCGACCGCGCTCGGTGCGGATATCGACCGCCACGCTCTGTTTGCCGAGGTTGTACCGGAGAAAGGTGGCGCCGGCCTTGCGGCCGGACTTGTCGGTGATGGCGGGGAGCGCCTGACGACCCGTCTCACCGGCGATCGGTTCGACCTTCACGACGCGGGCACCCATGCGCACCATCATCTGGGTCGCTATCGGCAGCGCCTGGAGCTGCTCGATTGCCAGTACGTTCACGCCGTCGAGGGGTCGCCCGAAGTCCCCGTCTGATCCACCTGGCCCGTCGGGCGATTCAACATTCATCATGCACCTCCACCTGTCTCGCCGGTCGGTTGGCGTCAGGAGTTGTTGGCGATTTCCCGCTGACGGCGGTCTTGCGGATCGATGACCCGGCGAAGGATCGTCAGCTCGTCGGGCGTCGGGGTGCGGCTCTGTGGAACGTTGTCCGGCACCACGAGTTCGAACCCGGTCAGGGCCACCACCTGCTCTACCGTCGTTCCCGGATGGACACTGCGCAGGCGCATCCGATGATCGGGGGTCTCCCAGTCGAGGACGGCGAGATTGGTGACGACGCGGTGCAGATTGTAGAAGTCGGTCACGCTCGGGCCCGCGGCGATCGCCCGATCCCACCCGACGCCGGTAACGACGTCAACCTGGTCGACGAACACCTGGGTCGAGTGATTGGGGATCCAGTAGCTCGTCTTGTTGTAGACGGTGTTCCCCGGCGCCCCTCTGAAGCCAATGAGTTGGCGCTTCGGGTGTGCGTAGTCTCGCCCGATGGCGGCGATGTTCTGGTTGCCGAAGCGGTCGATCTGGCTGGCGCCCATGATGACGTGCCGGCGACCCGAGTACACGACGTCGAACATCGTCCGGTATGGGTTGTAGGTCTCGATGACCTTGGCGTCACCCCACGAATAGGCCTGGTCGTTGGTGATGAGCAGCGCCTCGCTGTCGGTCATCATCAGGTCGGGTTCGAAGGTCGCGCGCGCGAGCCGTCCGCCGACCATCGGCAGGGTCCCAATCGGGTTGGCCAGAATCTCGCCATCGTTGCGGAAGCACTCCGCCAGGGCGATTGCGCACACGTCGGCCCTCGTGAACTCGCCGGTGGTGGGCGCGTTAGCCATGAACTGCCCCCTTCTCGGCGGTGGATTCGATGGGTCGTCCTGGCGTTGCCGGGGTCATCATCACCGGGCCGCCACCTTCTGCTGGTACTCATCTTCTGACACGTCGAGCCACTCGTCTCGAAACCTGGCAAACGCCTCGGGGGACTTCGCGGATCCGGCGTACATGGCCTGGAAGGCCTCGTCGCGGCCGTGTTCTGGGGCGTTGTCGGTGAAGTGGGCGCCGCCGGGCCTTTCCACCACGCCGTCGACCATCAGCCGGCTGATTCGGAGCCGCTGCTCGTTGCCCGCCTCGGTGACCAGATCAGCCGTCGGCACGACCTTGTCAACGGAGATGAACCGGTTGACGTCGGCCGCTCGCAGGAAGAGATCGTCGAAATACAGGTCCGGGCCGAGGAACGTCGCGTTGCCACCCGCGTCGGCCCGATTGAGGTGGCAGATCACCGCGTCGAGTGTGAGCGCTGGCGCCGCAACGAACTCCTGGCCGTCGTCGTAGGGGGACTGCACCATTTGCAGACGACTGTTCAACCTGAGCAGATCCGAACCCAGGCCCACCCGGGTCGGGAGGAACGGGACGTGCCACGCCGCGGCCTGCAGCCCGAGCATCAACATCCCCTCGTCGTAGGGTTCGTCCTCGACGAGCCCCATCTGGCGGGCCAGCCGGAAGTGGGGCTCGAGGGCGATCGAGTCGAGTGACGCGAAGGCGTACACCGCCCTACGGACCTTGCCCGCGGCGCAGAGCAGACCGAGATCCGGACCGGCGTAACTGACGATCGTGAGGTCGGTGAGTGGTGATCGAATGATCTCGCGGATGATGGACATGGGCTTGCGCCGGCTCCCCCATCCGCCGATGCCGATCGTCATGCCTGATTCGAGGCGTGCGACGACCTCACCTTCCGTCATGCGCTTGTCCTTCACGTCCACTCCCCCCTTCGACTAGCGCTCCCGTAACCACTCCGGGAATGGAGAGGCGGTATGATCCCGCGTTCGGCGATGAGTGGATTGTAGCGTGTCAAGCGCTTGCTTGATAGAATCTTTGGAAATCGGCGGATCCGGTGTCGACTGCCTGAGGAGCGTCTATGTCACAGCAAATCATGCCCGCCATTGAAGGGTGGTTCACCATCGGCGAGGAGCCGGCGTTGGTCGGCCAGCGATGCACCAAGTGCGGCACTATCGTCTTTCCACCGGTCGCCACCTTCTGCACGAACCCTTCGTGCTCGTCGAGAGAGTTCTCGAGTGTCCCGCTCTCGCGAACGGGAACGGTGTGGAGCTGCACCGACGCGCACTACCAGCCACCGCCGCCCTTCATACCCACCACCGACCCCTTTGAACCTTTCGCCATCGCGGCTGTTGAACTCGAAGCGGAGCGGCTGGTCGTCCTCGGCCAGGTGGCGACCGGTTTCGGCCCCGGCGACCTGAAGGTTGGAAGCTCGGTGGAACTGGTGCTCGAGCCACTCGAGGTTCGAGACGACACCCAGTATGTGGTGTGGAAATGGCGCCCGACTTCAGAGGCGTCCGGGTCATGAGTAACGACGTCGCCGTCCTCGGGGTCGGCATGCATCCCTGGGGCAAGTGGGGACGCTCGTTCGTTGAATACGGCGTCATCGCCGCGCAGGCGGCACTCGCGGACGCCGGCGTCGAATGGAATGACGTGGAATTCATCGTGGGTGGCGAGACCGTTCGAAACGGGTACGGCGGCTACGTCGCCGGGTCGACCTTTGCGCGCGCCCTCGGGTGGAACGGAAGCCGGGTGGCGACCTGCTACGCGGCGTGCGCATCGGGATCGGCCGCCATCGAGGCCGCCCGGACCAGGATTCTCGCCGGCCTGTGCGACGTGGCCCTGGTGGTGGGTGCCGACACCACGCCCAAGGGCTTCCTCGCGCCCAACATCGGTGAGCGCTGGGACGACCCGGACTGGCTACGGTTCCGCTTGGTCGGTGCGACTAATCCGACGTACTTCGGCCTCTACGCGCGGCGGCGGATGGATCTCTATGGCTCGACCACGGCCGACTTCGCGGCAGTGAAGGTGAAGAACGCGCTGCACGGCCTTCACAACGACAATGCCCGCTACCGCAAGCAGGTGACGCTCGAGGAGGTGGAGGCGTCGGCCGTGGTGGCTGATCCACTTCGCCTGCTCGACATCTGCGCGACCTCGGACGGGGCGGCCGCGGTGGTGCTGACCTCGATGCGCTTCGCGCGCCAGCGGGCCCTGGATCCGGTGCGTATCCGAGCGGTCTCCACCGTTACGCCGCGCTTTCCGAACACGGCCCTCGACATGCCCGACATCGCGACCGATTCAGCGGTCGCGGTGTCGCCACCCGCAATGAGTTTCCGGGCCTCGATCGCGCACGCGGCGTACGAGGAAGCGGGCATCGGCCCCGAAGAACTCAGCTTGGCTGAGGTCTACGACCTATCGACGGCGCTGGAACTCGACTGGTATGAGGACATCGGCTTGTGTGAGGCGGGTGGCGCGGAGCAGTTGCTTCGCGACGGCGCCACCTCGATGGGTGGCAAGGTGCCGGTGAACCCCTCAGGCGGACTGGCCTGCTTCGGCGAAGCGGTGCCCGCCCAGGCAATCGCCCAGGTGTGTGAAGTCACCTGGCAGCTGAGAGGAGCCGCGGGACCTCGACAGGTCGAGGGCGCCCGCGTGGGCATCACGGTCAACCAGGGACTCTTTGGTCACGGGTCGGCTGTACTGCTCTCGAAATGACGCCGGGTTGAAGCGGGCCCCTACGTCCGCCACCCTTCGCGCCAGCGGTGCGGAGTTGGTCGTGGGGCGCGGGGTCCGCGCGCCGGGTCTCGCCGCGGCAGTCGCGTCGCCGGTCCCTCGAGGCGCCTCCACCTCCTGCGTACGATCGACGGGGAAACGCCGATCGCCGATCTCGCGCGCTACGAGAGCACGAAAGGGGAACGGATGACCGATGGACGCAGTCTGGAAGGGCGGGTCGCCATCATCACCGGCGCCGCACGGGGACAGGGGGCCGCTGACGCGATGGCGCTGTCGTCGGCCGGTGCCTTCGTGGTGCTGACGGACCTGCTCGAGGATGAGGGACAGGCGCTGTGTCGCGAGATCGGTGACGCCGCCACGTTCGTCCGACACGACGTGACCAGCGCCGCGGACTGGGACGATGTCGTCGCGACGGCGCTCAGAATCCGCGGACGACTCGACATCCTGGTCAACAATGCGGGGATTCACTCGTCGACGCCGCTGCTGGAGGAGAGCGTGGAGACCTTCGAGCGGACGCTCTCGGTGAATCTCATCGGCCCGTTCCTCGGCATTCGAGCCGTCAGCGGGCCCATGCACGAGGGTGGCGGCGGCTCGATCATCAACATCTCGTCACTCGCCGGCGCCGCCGGGCTGGCGGGCCACGCCTCGTACGGCTCATCCAAGTGGGGACTCCGCGGGTTGGCCAAGACCGCGGCGACCGAGCTGGGCCCGCTCGGCATCCGCGTGAACACGATTCTTCCGGGCGCGATCAACACCTCGATGATGACGCCCGTGGTCGCGGGCGAGGCGAATCGTTTCGCCGGTCTGCCGCTCGGTCGCCACGGCGAGCCGGCCGAGGTCGCCGCGGTCGTGCTGTTCCTCGCCAGCGACGCGTCGAGCTACATGACCGGTGCCGAGATCATGGTTGACGGGGGAGCGTTGGTGAACGGCACGTCGTCGGCGCCGCGACCGCCCGGTGCTGCGTTGCGATAGCGACGTCGCCACAGAACCTACCGTCGGCGTGTCGAGATGATCGGTTGAGTGGCGAGCCTAGGAACCGATCGTCGGGCGAATGCGCTCCCGGAGGAACGTGACGACCGCCGCGGAGAACGCGTCATTCTGGTCGCCGGCGATCATGTGAGCGGCGCCCTTGATCTCGACGACGTCGACGTCGGGCTTGCGGGCGAGCAAGTCATCGACCCCGTCTTGGGTAATGACGTCACTCAAGAGTCCTCGAACCAGCATGGTGGGAACGTGGATGTTCTCCATCGCCACGTCGAGCAGCCCGCCGTACTCCCGCGGCAGCACCTCGGTCCGACCCAGGTTCAGCAGTTTGGGGTCCCAGTGCCAGTACCAACGACCATCGCGCTCGCGGAGCACCTTCATCAGGCCCGCGGGGTTCACCGGGCGGACCCGCTGGGGGGTGTACGCCGCGATCGCCGCCGCCGCCTCCTCCAGTGAGTCGAAGCCGTCGACGCCGGACTCCATGAATCGACGCACGCGCTGCACTCCATCGGGATTGGTCTTGGGCGCGATGTCGACCAGGACCAGACCGCACGAGACGGTCCGGTCACTGGTGCCCTCGGCGAGCATCGCCGACATGCCACCGAGTGACGCACCCACCAGCACCGGCGGGTGCCCCAACTGGTCGGCGACCGCGATGCAGTCCGCGCCGAACGCGGTGAACGAGTAGTCGCCGTTCTCCGCCCAGTCGCTGTCGCCGTGGCCGCGCAGATCGAGCGTGACCGATCGCCAACCCTCGGAGGCCACGGTCTCGGCGGTCTTGCCCCAGGCGTGCCTGGTCTGGCCCCCACCGTGCAGGAAGAGGACGGGCCACGCCTGGGGATCCCCGCGCACGTCGGCAACGAGGTTCAATCCTTCGAAGCCCTTGAAGTTGATGGTCGCGACATCCACCCTGACCATGGTTGCATACGTGCGGCACACCCGCAAAGTCCCAACGCTGGCGACCGCATCGGCGACGAACGTCGACGCGAGTATCCGTCGGCCGAACTACGCTTTCGCCATTGCTGGTGAAAGCAGGTCGAGGACGTGGAGCAGCACCCAACCCCGGTCACTGACGAGCGCCAGACCCTGCGCAACCTGACCGACAAGCAGGCGATCGCGGAGGTGTTGTACCGACGAGTTCGAGCGAGCGATCGCCGCGACGTCGGCTTGGCCTTGAGTTGCTACCACGAGGGCGCGACCGAAGAGCACGAGGGCTTCTCCGGCTCGGCGGCCGACTTCATCACGGAACAGTCGCTGAGTTCCCCGACATCGAACGCCCGAGTGACCACCCTGTGGCACGCCCTTTCCAACATCTCGATCGAGTTGACGGGAGAGGGCGCGACGGTGGAGAGCTACTACCTCGGCGTCGTGGTGAGAGAAGAGGATGAGGTGACCATGCTGTGCCAGATCGGGGGCCGCTACCTCGACCGGTTCGCGTGGCGGGACGCGCGCTGGGCCATCGCGCACCGCACCGTGGTCTACGACTGGTCGAAGGTCGCTCCGGTGGGCCCGTCGTATTGGGACTTGATCGGCCGGGACGAGGCCACGATCATTCGAGGCGCGTTCGGTCCCGGCGACCCGCTCTACACGGTGTTCGACGTGGCGCGCGGTGCGACCGACGACGGGAACGGTGCGAACTAAATCGGCGCATTCGCCACAGCGCGGATGACTCCGCCCTACTGGGTTACCGTCCAGCCGCCGTCGACGGTGAGCAGGGCCCCGTTGACGTACGAGGCGAGGGGCGACAGCAGGAACAGGATCGCCCACGAGATCTCGTCGGGTGTTGCCATTCTCCGCAGCGGGATGCGCGTGAGCACACGCTGCCCGACGTCGCTCTCCTTGAAGCCGGCGAGCCGGCGGGTGTCGGTCATCCCGGGGGCGACCGCATTGGCCCGAACGACGTCGCTGCGGTAGGCCGCCAGGTGGCGCGTCCAACCCATGATCGCCGCCTTGGCGGTCGGGTACCACTCAGGCGCCGTGCCGATCACGTTGCCGGCCACCGACGCGACGTTCACGAGTGCAGCGTCGTCGAGACGCCCACGACCCATCCACGCGGTCGCGACCTTGTGCATGCTGCCCACCGACATTTCGAGCGCCTCATCGAATTCGAGTTGGGACGCACTGGCCGGCCCCGCGTTGTTCACCAGATAGCGAAGCTCGCCCAGTTCCGCCGATTTCGCCAGTCCGGCATCGATCTGGGCCGCATCGGTGACGTCGGCGGTGACCGCGACGGCTCGACCTCCCGCGGCCACTATCGCCTTCGCGGTGTCCTCCGCGAAACTCGCGTCGAGGTCCCAGACCGCCACCTTGAGGCCGATCGCGGCACCGTTGATGGCCGTGGAGCGGCCGATGCCGCGTCCCGCACCAGTAACGACGACGACGTCGTCTGGACTGAAGCCGAGCGAAATCTGTGAAGGCACGATCATGGTGATGCCGCCGTTCTCTCTCCTAGGTGCTGTAGCCGCCGTCGACGTTGAGTTTCTGGCCGCTGATGAAGCCGGCCCGATCCGAGGCGAGGAAGTACACCGCCTCGGCGATGTCGGTCGCGTCGCCGAAGCGGTGCAGGGGTATGTTCGCTCGCGCGACGTCGAGCGAGCGTTCATTGAGCTCACCTGACGAGATGAGCCGCTCGGCCATGCCGCTGGTGAGCATGCCGGGACCGACACTGTTCGCCCGGACGCCGAAGCGTCCTTCTTCGGCGGCGATGGCGCGCACGACCGCCTCGACCGCCCCCTTGGGACCGGCTGAAAGGCCGTCGCGCACGGGGTAGCGGCTGGTGGCCGCGGTGGTCACCGCCACGATATTGCCGTGCGCGGCGCGCAGGTGCGGCAGCGATGGTTGCACGGCGTTGAAGAAGGCGACGGCGTCGCTCAGCATCTGGTCGCGGAACTGTGCCGGTGACACCTTGCTCAAGTGAAGCATCGGCACATTCGGCCCAGCGGCGTAGACGAGCGTATGGAGTTCGCCGAAGTCGGACACCACGGCGTCAACCACGTGCGTGCACGCATCGGCGTCGCCCAGATCGAGCTGGTAGCTGCGCGACATCGTGTTCCATCGAGTGGCGAGGTCGTCGATGACCGAGGAGGGGCGCCGGAAGGTCAGCGCCGTCCGGTGGCCCCGCGCGAGAAATATCTCGGCGATCGCCGAGCCGAGGCCACCGCTCGCTCCGAGGATCAGCACCATCCGAGGAGCGTCACGATCCTCTCTCGCCACGGGAGCGCGGTCGGGATCTCTGGAGGGCGAGTGCAGGGGCGGTGGCACGTCGGAAGTATACCAAGCGCTTGGTTGATTACCATGCCCAGGCGGGACGGGCGCCGCGCCGCTGAACTGAATCTAGCCATATATATAGGTGCACGCAACGCCCGGCAGCGGGTGGCGGCTGCAGGGTCATTCAACTTCGACGAAGGTGGTGCAGAAGGCGCTGCAGCCGTCGTGGCACACACCGGCTTCGGTTTCGTCCCATTGAGTCAGGCACTCGGCGAACCGGCGGCCTGCGGCATCGTGCGATCGGGCGTACAGGGCCTGCGGCTCGAGATCGGCAAGGTGGATGAGAGTGTTGCGTCCCTGCGATCGGTCGGTTTCGAGGTTGTCGACGGAGTAGAGCCCGCTGCCTTCGAGCTGTCTCAGTCGAGGTTCGCTCCTGCGGGGCTTGCACGCGGCGGGCGTCCGCACGCATTGTCCGAACTGTGTTCGCTCGAGCGAGCAACGGCCCGCGACGACTGGACACGGCGCGCACTGCTGCGCCGAGCAAGCAAACGGCCTTGCGCAACGCGCTCATGGACTGGCGTGGTTGCTGTGATGGCCAGGCCGGCGCGAGTGGTTCAGTGCGTGTCGCGGTACTCGGATAGGGGGCGAGCAATGGTTCGGTCGACCGCGAGCGAAGGACGCCCCGGTTCAACTTCGGCGAGCGGCTCCACTCTGCGAAGGCTGGCGAGTGAACGTGCCGCAAGATCTTGATAGATCACGGTACCGTTGGCCTTCCAATCCATCTCCACGTCGGTGAGTTGGCGCACCTGACGTGCCGGGCTGCCGGCCATCAACCAACCGTCCGGCACCTCCATGCCGGACTTGACGAAGCTGTGGGCTCCAACGAAGCTTCGGGCGCCGACGACTACCTCATCCATGATGACGGCGCCAATTCCAATCAACACGTCGGGGCCGATTCGGCAGCCGTGGAGTACCGCGCCGTGTCCGATGTGACCATTAACGTCGATGAAGGTTGAACGGCCGGGGAAGCAGTGCAGTACGCAGCAATCCTGGACGTTGGTTCCTTCGCTGATCTCAATACGTCCGAAGTCGCCGCGCAAGGACGCGAACGGGCCGATGTAACAGTGGGCCCCTATGTGCACGTCGCCAATGAGCGAAGCGTCAGGGTGGACGAATGCGGTTGGGTGCACCACGGGAATGACCCCCTCGATGCTGTACGTCCCACCCATCGCTATCAGGACATCCTCTGCAGCACCATCGCCATGCCTTGGCCCCCCGCGGTGCACATCGTCTCCAGGCCGATCTCCCCGTTTCGCCATTCCAGGGCGTGGATCAACGTCGTGGCGATCCGCGCGCCCGTCATGCCGAATGGGTGGCCGATGGCGATGGCCCCGCCATGGACGTTGACGATGGACTCGTCGATGCCCAGTTCACGAATGCTGGGAATCACCTGCGCGGCGAAGGCTTCGTTGATCTCGACCAGATCCAGGTCGCCGACACTCATGCCCGCATTGGCGAGGGCACGCCGGCTCGCTTCGATGGGGGCGACTCCCATGATCTCGGGGGAGATGGCCGAGACGCCGGTGCTCAGGATTCTGGCCAAGGGAGTGATGCCGAGCTCGGCGGCGCGAGTGTCCGACATGACCACGACCGCCGCGGCACCGTCGTTCAGGGGGCAGGCGTTGCCGGCGGTGACCGTCCCGTCCGCCTCGAAGACGGGCTTCAAGCTGGCGAGCCCTTCGAGGGTGGTGCCCGGACGGGGGCAATCATCGGCGGTCACGACCGTGCCGTCCGGCGTGGTGACCGGGGTGATGTCGCGGGCCCAGAACCCGCTCGCAATCGCCTCTTCGGTCAACGTCTGACTGCGCAGGGCGAACTCGTCCTGTGCGGCACGACTCACGCCGAAGCGACCAGCGACGTTCTCGGCGGTCTGGCCCATCGCGAGGTACACGTCGGGGAGCAAGCCTTCGAGACGCGGGTCGGTCCACGACGTTCGACCGCCCGATCCTCGAAGGACCGAGCGCGCCTCGGCGCCGGCGAAGATGGAGTTGTGCGTGTTGGGCATGCCGTCGGACTTGCCGAACTCGTAGCGCGACACTGTCTCGGCGCCGGCGGCGACGAAGACGCGGCCCTCTCCCGATCGGATCGCGTGGGCGGCCATGCGGATGGACTGAAGGCTCGAAGCGCAGTAGCGCTGCACAGTCGTGCCGGGCACGGTGTCGAGGCCCAACATGACCGCCACCACGCGCGCCAGGCCGTATCCTTGCTCGCCGGCCGGCTGGGCGCAGCCCAGGATCAGGTCATCGATTTCGGTCGGGTCGAGCTGAGCAATCTGGTCCAGCGCACTGCGCACCATCAGGGTGGCGAGCTGGTCGCTGCGCATCTCCCTCAATGAACCCTTGTAGGCCCGACCAATGGGCGAGCGGGTGGCGGCAACGATCACTGCCTCGGGCATGTTCTTCTCGCAATCGTGGGTCCGAGCGCCACCTAGCAAGCGCTTGGTCTAATCTACCAGAGTCCGACCCGATTCGTCCACGTTCGCAATCTATCCTCGCGGTCGCCGCGGCCATTCTCGGGTCCTCGAACGGGGTGCCACACCTTCATCTCACGGTGCCCTGCGGGCCTCGAACCATCTGGTCTTCGAGTGCGCCGAACCAGTTCGCCCGCGACTGTGTCGTGCGGCTCGGCCGGATGTCATGCGGGTGTCGCACTCAGGGTGGTGGCAAAGCCCCTGGTCCCCGTTTGACTGCGCTTGCGCCCCTGGATCAGCCACGTGCCCTCAACCCGCCTCAGCGTCCATTCGTTACTTCCCGCGGAGAGCAGGTGGATTTGCCCACCCACCTCCTTGTAGAGGAGTGAGTAGCCGTTCGCCACGGCCGTGTCCCCGTCGACGTGGATCACGAGGTTCTCGCTCGACACGTGCATGCTGTGACCGTAGAAGCCAGGGAGTCGGTGGCCGTTCGGATCGGTGATCAGCACCCGGATGCCGTCCTTCCCGCGCCACGAGTGGGTCGTTTCGTCACCCTGGTTTCGGTCGGTCATGGCTATGATCAGGTCGTAGCTCGCATCCTCGGTCCACAGTGCCACGTACTCGTCGTCACGGCAGCAGTCTGCGTTGTAGCCGTAGCGGGACAGGAGTTCTCGGATCTCGCGCTCGTCCTCGCACTCACGAACGCGCGCTTCCAGGCTTTCAATCCTGGCAAGTAGTTCTTCTACAGAGGTCATCAGTGGTACGCCCTCTCAATCCAACAATTCGTGCCATTCGGTGCTGTTGCGTGTCGCCCACGGCCCTGGGTTCGCAGACGCGATGATGCTAACTGCGAGCCATGCCGCGGTCAAGCAGATCAACATCGTCGGGTTCGAGGAGATCTTCGTTCTCGAGTGGAGGACGACGCAGCGGCGACTGCGGTGGTGCTCGCCCTCTCGGTGGTGAATCCTCGTCGCCGGACAGCGCGAACGGCGCGGCGCGCCGGCGTTGAGCAGGCCGCCCCGTTAGTGCCGGACCCTTACTGGGCCGTATAGCCGCCATCGACCGGGTAGAACGCCCCCGTGATGAATGACGCGCCTGGTGAACCGAGGAAGCACACCAGCTCTGCGACCTCCTCCGCCTGTCCGAGCCGTCCGAGGGGGTGACGACCGACCGCGCGCTCCCTGATGTCCTCGGAGATGCCCGCGAGCATCGGCGTCTCGATGTAGCCGGGCCCGACGGCGTTGACTCGTATACCCCAGGGCGCGTATTCGAGGGCGGCGGTCCGGGTCAAGCCCACCACGCCGTGCTTGGACGCCGTGTACGCGCTGCGATTGGGAACGGCCACGACTCCGAGTATCGAGGCGATGTTGACGATCGAGGCCTTTTCGCCATAGGCGCGCATGGCGGCGAGCTCAGCGCGCAGGGAATAGAACATCCCGGTCAGGTTGACGTTGATCATCTGGTGCCAGGTCTCCACGTCGAACTCGCCGATCGGCTTCGGCGACTCGCCGGCGATGGCCGCGCAGTTGATCGCGAACTGCAGCCCGCGGCCAAGGTCCATGGCCGTCGACACGGCGGCCTCGGGACCTTCGACCGTCGCTATGTCGCAGGCGCACGCGACGGCTTCGCCGCCAATCGATTCCGCGACCTCTGCGGCCTTCTCGGCGTTGAGGTCCGCAACCACGACTCGCGCACCGCCAGCCGCGAGTCGGCGTGAACACGCCGCGCCGATGCCAGACGCCCCACCGATGACCAGGGCCGTCATGCCGTCAAATGTTGAGACCACTTCACGTTCCTCGGACATTTTGGTTCAATCCCTCCATCCAGAACTATGGGGATGCCACTCGTTTCTCCTCAGACCGTACTTCGCGACCGATGGCCAGCTCTCAGAAGTCGCTTGACCGGTTCAGTGTTGCAAGTGATGTGAGCAAGACGTCGCTCACCTTGTTCCTGTGACTCGGTCCTCGGATTGTGGTTCAGTAGCGGGCTCAACACCCGGCTCCATGACTTCTCCCGGCGATCCGACGCCCATCTCGGATAGGGCAATCTCCGCGACACCGGCGAGACCTTCTTCAATGTCCTCGCTCAAGGTGTGGTGTACCTCGGACTGGCCCGGGCCACGCATCCAGGAGAAGATTGCCCCGATGAAGCAGAAGAGTGCAGCCAGGTCGAAGGCCTCCCGGAGACCGTGGGCGAAGGGACCCGCAATCAGATTCGGGAAGAAATCGTGACCCGTCAGGACTGCCGTATGTACGCCAGAAGTCGAGAGGGCTGATGCGGGCAGGATTGTCGTGAGGGGATTCATACCGAGGAATGCGGCGAAGAGGCTGCCAATCGGCGGGACGTGAGATGCGGCCCGGGCTGCGGCGAGCGGCACCCCTTGGGCAGTCAGACCCGTGAGGAGAGCCTGGGGGAGCGTTGCCGCGAGGCCGATCGTGATGATTGTGAAGAAGAAGCCCATGGACAGCACGACGGCCGAGTTCTGCAGGGTGTTGAGCATGCCGCTGCCGGCGCCACGCTGAGTCGCCGGCAGGCTGTTCATGACCGCGCTTGTATTGGGTGCCGCGAAGAGTCCCATCGAGAAGCCAATCATCAGAATCAGCATCGCGAAGACCGGGTACTTGAAGTCGATCGGGATCATGGTCAGCCCGAGGAGGCTGAGCCCAGCGAACACCAAGCCGATAGTGGCGAAGTTGCGTGGTCCGTGGCGGTCAGCGAGTCGGCCAGCCAGCGGTCCCGAAACAAAGAAGGGGGAGTATCTACTTGACACACCCATCGAGTTTTGGTTTGTAGTTTCATGCTGACTCCAATGCCACGTTGAGCGCCTCGATTTCGACGGGAGTCATCCACTACCGCGCCTAGGCCGTTCGGCTATCTGCCAGAAGGAGTTCCGAGGCGCGATCCTGACCACGCGTCACACCGAGCGGGTAGGTTTCCGACGTGAACGAATGCCGGCGTCCACCTCGATGGAAGGAACCTAGCGCGATGAAGAGCTGGGTCAATCTTGGACTTACGACTTCGGTGGGAGGAGTCGACCAGTGCAGCCGGGTGTGCACTCGGGGTGTGCAGAGCATTCGACCAGGGGTTTTACGGAGCACGAGGTTGATCGGACGCTGCTCTCCAGTTGGCACGGCCCAC
>JADGOJ010000040.1 GCA_017883045.1 Acidimicrobiales bacterium | reverse complement strand
CACCTGCGCGTCCACGACGAGCACGGTGCGATCCATGATCCTCGTGTTGTAGATGTCCCTGCCCTGACCGGTGATCGTACCGTTCACGACCGCGGGCGCCCCGGTGCGGGTGCCGTCGAGCGGGAAGCCGATCACCCGGGCCGACGTCCCGGCCGAGGGCACTCCGGTCAGGAACCTCGAGAAGGGCATCGTGATCGACGGCACACGCAGTACGGCGACGTCGTTCACCGGGTCGAAGAGCGCCACGTTCGCGCTGACGCCGCCGATGGTGACGTGGGTCGCACCGGCGACCACGTGGGCGTTGGTCACGGCCTCGTGCGAGCTGACGTAGAACGCCGTTCCCTGGTGCACGGCCGAGCAACCCCCACTCGCGAGGACCTTCACCACGTCACTGGGCGACCCCAGTGACGATACGACGGGGCCCAGCGATGATCCCGACGCAGTCGGCGGCAACGTAGGCGCGACGACGTTTGCGAAGACGCTCGGGAAGTCGGCGCTTCGAAACAGCGACTGCACACGGACCTCGAGCGCAGGGATCGGCGGCATGACCCGGTCGAGTGCGGCGAGCACGCGTGATCCCTGGATGGCGCTCGCGACCGATCCCCACGTCGTCGAGCCGAGCAGTCCAGCGAACAGCCAGCAGGTGAAGAGGGCGCCGGCCACACCGATCGCGACGCCGGCCGCGGAGTCCACGAACCCGAGTCGCAGCAGATCGATCGAACGGCGCAACATCGAGCCGAGCAGTTGGCCGAGGAAGAGCCCGGCGTAGGAGACGACCAGCACGATGACCAGGGCGAGGACCGGGCGCCAACCGGAATGGGTGATGCTCGTCGACAGCGACGGGGCGGTCATCGTGCCGAAGATGAAGCCCACGACCAACCCCACCCAACCGACCAGTTGGCGAAGGGCGCCCTGGGCGCGGCCGCGCAGGGCGGCTAGGACGACCATGGCCATGATGACGAGATCGACCCAGCTCACAGAGCAAGGGTAGACCGCCCGTTGAACGATCCGGACGGAACGGGGACTGGCACTCGGTAGCATCGATGAGGCGAGAAGCTTCGACGCGATCGCAAGGGAACCATGAGCCGAGTACCAGCCAACGCACGCTCTCTGGTGCGTTTCGCCTCGTTAGCCGCGGTCGCGGCCGTCGCGCTGGCGGCCTGTGGCACGACTGCCACCATCGAGCAGGTCGTCGGCGTCCCCTCGATCAGCATCTCGGTGCCGCTCGAGACCGTGGCGTGCACGACCTCCAACTCCTGCATCGCCGTCGGGACGTCGAGTGCCACGGGCGGACCGCCGTCGGTCGGCCAGTTCCGCCTGGCCTCAGGTCGTTGGCTGCCAATCTTCGTGCCCGCCGTCGCCTCGTCGTACATTGCGTCGGCGTCGTGCTGGGACACCCAGTGCCTGCTCGGTGGCTCGCAGCCGAGCGGCGACCTCTTGCTCAGGTACGACTCGCTGCACCGTTCGGTGACTTCGCTTCGCACGCCGACCGGTGGCTACAACATCAGCGCGGTCAACTGCTACGCAGCGCAGTCGTGCGCGATCGTCGACTCCGCCGCCGGCGGCGCGGCGCGCTTCTCCCTGACCGCCGACGGTGGCGACATCTGGACGACCCCGCTGACGCTCGGCGCTGCTTCTGGCGATACGGTGACGGGGCTCGCGTGCGCCGCGGAGTTCCACTGCATGGTCGCCGCCACCTCGACGTCGAAACGGCTCACCCTCTACACGACCGACGACGGCGGGGCGACCTGGGTCGCCAACGCCACCCCGGGATCGTGGAGGGTCCTGCGCTCACTCTGGTGTCACCAGTCGCGCTGCGTCGGTCTCGTGACGACGCCGGTCGGGTCGAGGATCATCCGGTCCACGACGTTCGGTCGCCACTGGTCGAGCGCGTCGCTGCCCCAGAGCGGCGACGCCCTGGCCTGTACGCCGTCGGGTCGATGCGTCATTGCGGGCCAGAAGGGCTCGGAGGAACCCTGGCTCGCCACGGTCCGCGGCGCGACCGTGACGCCGCTGGCATTGCGCTACGTGCCCTCACCGCTGCTCGACGTGGCCTGCGGCTCGAAGGTCTGCGCCGCGATCGGAGTCACCACGGTGCTCGCGCTGAAGCCCTAGCCCTTCAACGCCGCCGCCATGAGACCGGGCAGCTTCGCCCACGAGGGCTTCGCCTCGAAGGCGAGGAGCTTTCTCATCACCACCCCGGCGTTTCGATTCGTCGCGAACCAGGCCGGGGCGGGCTTCGCCACGAAGGGCCCGCGCACGACGGACTTCTGTGGCCGCGCGAACAGCAAGGCGTTGCCCACGAAGCCACTGCCCGACTGGATGTCGGTGATCGGGTGGCCCGGGTACGCGCCCCAGACCGTGGTCGCGAAGGCGAAGCTCATCGCGTGCCAGAGGTTCACACCGATCGAACCGTAGCGAAGGTCCGCGACCGCCTGTTCGATCGCCGGACCGGTCACCGGGTCCTTCAGGGTCCGAGGGTCGGCGATCAACGTCATGGAGAGCGTGCCCCACACGACCTCATTGCAAAAGGACGTCGCCCTCTGAATGAACTCGACCGTCGAGCCCGCTTCGAGCGCGGTCTCACTGGTCAGGGCGCAGAACGCCTCGACGTTCAGACATATCTCGTCTCTCTTCGAGGGGTCGACGTCGCGGATGATCGTCCACGGCATCCGGTCGCCGCTGGCGTCGCCGATCTGACGGGCTTCGGGGTGCGCAGCGAGGAACGAGGCCCGACGTTCAGCAGCCCCGGGGTAGTAGGCCCGGCGAGTGGGCAGCGAGGCGAACACCGACTCGAGCGCGTCGAGGAACTCCTCGCGCTGGGCCCAGCCCTCGTGGGTGACGATCACGCGCGGCGTCAGGCAGTTGAACCCGGCGTTGTTGGTGATCATCGTGGCCACGTGCCTGGCCTGGTACTCGATCTCGCTCTTCGACCACTGGCCGGGAACGATCACCACGGGTGAGACGTTGCCCAGTTCGCAACTCACCGGCTTGGACACGACCGGTTCGTTCGAAGCCTTGCGCCGTGCGCCCTCTTCCCCCACACCGAAGACGATCGCGTCGTGGGTCTTGTCCGACCCGGTGACGTGGATGTCGTCGACGAGATCGTGCTGGGTGAGGTACGCGCCGACCTGGGCGCCGCCGCTGACGATGCGCAGGTAGCCGGCCTCGATCAGCACCGACATCGCCCTGGTCCAGTAGGGCACCAGGTAGTCGTTGACGGGATTGGCCTTCAGCACGACGACCCGGCCCTCGGCAAAGAGCTTGGTGAGCACGTCGCGTGGCCCGAGCGACGCGACATTCCCCGCCCCGAGCACCAACGAGACGCCGGCGTGCGCGGCGGGCTCCTGGTACGCCTGGGCCATCGTGCCCATCACTTCGGCCTCGGTCACGCCCGGCTCCATCCACACCTCGCCGGTCATGCCGCTGTAGAGGATCCGGTCGAAGACGCTGCCCGGCACCACCTGGATGGCGATGCGCTGACCGGGCTTGTGGCGCACCGGGCCGGGGTAGTGCGGGCGGCCATTCTTGTTGATGTCGAGCATCGACTGGCGGAACGCTTGGGCCATGTGGACGAACGTGCCGACGCCGCTGAAGAGCTCCTCGCCGCCTTCGGGTCCGTGGGGGTCGTAGCCCTTCGCCTCGCAGGCCGCGTCGTTCCACTCCTCGGCCACCGTGTAGGTGTCGCGCACGATGCGCTCGAGCATCTCGGCGCGTTGGCGCGGCGTCGTCGACGCCCAGTCCGCCGCGCGAGAGGCAACGTCGACGATCGCCTGATCGAGCGCCTCCTGGTCGAGCACGACGTGGTCCTGCGCCCCTGATGTCGGGGCAGCCGCCCCTCGCGTCTGGCTCACTTCGGTCCCTCCCGCTTGTTTGTATGGGAGGCTAGTGCGGTGAGTTCGCCTTCGCCCAGTACCGTCCCCCCCGGCTGGTACCCCGATCCGTCGGGCGAGCGCCAGTGGCGCGTGTGGACCGGGATGCAGTGGTCGGACCTGACCCGCTCCTACGGGGCACCGGCTGCGACCGGCGTGGCGAGCAACCTTGCGCTCATCACCGCTCTGCACCGACTCGTCCGCTACGGCATCGTGGGGGTCTACGCCGGCTTGGCCGTCGTGGTGGGTGTGCTCGCGCACTGGCCCGGGACCGCCCACCCGGCGTCGCGAGCGTTCGCCGTGATCGCGAGCGACGCGGGCATGGCGCTGATAGTGATTGGCACGGTCAGTGTCGCCTTCGCCGCGCGTGAGCTCGAGGGCCGCTGGACGGCGTGGGCGCTCGTGCCCGGAGTGAACCTGATGGGGGTCAACGCCCTCGTGACCCGGCGGCTCGGCGGCCGACCCGGGCGCCGCGTCGTCTCGGAGACGGTGCTGCTCGCACTGTTCATCGTCCAATTCCACGTGCAGCCGTGGCTGGCCGTCGCCCCCGTGATCGTCGCGGTCGGCCAGTCCCAGTGGACCTCGTCGTTGATCGAACGACTCACCGGTTCGACGTCGCGAGCGTCCTCGCCCGCACCGTAGGATGGCAGCCACGTGGGCGCGGATGCCCTGGACTTGAGGAGGCGTCACGATGGCGAATGAGCTCTGGGGACCACTGGCCGGCCTGATCGGGACGTGGGAGTCGGGCCTCGACGGCCTCGACGTCTCTTTCCACAACGAAGACGGCAAGATCGAGGAGACGCGCTACCGCGAGAAGGCGACGTTGAAGCCCTTCGGGCCGGTCGACAACGGCGACCAGCACCTGTACGGCCTGGACTACCGCGCGGCGATGTACCGCGAGGGAGAGGACCTGCCCTTCCACACCGAGGTCGGCTACTGGATGTGGGACGCCACGGACCAGCAGGTGATGCGCTGCTTCATCCTCCCGCGCGGCCAGGCGGCAATCGCCGGTGGCGCGGCCGCGCCCGATGCGACGACGTTGCAGCTCGGGTCGGTGCTCGGTTCGAACACCTACGGAATCCTGTCGAACAAGTACCTCGACTCTGTCGCCCACACAACGCGCTTCGACATCACCATCACGATCACGGACGACGCGTTTTCCTATGACGAGACGACCGTCATCGAGCACAAGCGCTACCCGACGATCGTCATGCACACCGACCGCAACACGTTGAAGCTCGTCAGCCGAGAGACCTGAGTCGATGTACGAATGGTCCGACGAGCACCAGGCGATCATTGCCGTCGTGCGGCGATTCGTCGACGAGGAGATCCGCCCGCACCTCGATGACCTCGAGCACAATGACGTGCCGCCCTACGAGATCCTGCGCAGGATGTACGACGCCTTCGGGCTGAAGGAGATGGCCAAGGAGAGCTTCCAGCGCCAGCTCGATCGCAAGCGCTCGGGGGAGGACCAGTCGCCCGAGCACCGCGCCGGCTCGGACCCGGCGGCCCAACTGATCTCGACGATCGAGTTGTGCCGGGTCAGCCCCGGGCTGTTGACGTCGCTCGGGGTGTCGACGGGCCTCGCCGCGGGCACCATCAATAGGCTCGGCACGCCCGCGCAGATGCAGCGCTGGGCGCTCGACCTGATGACCCTGGACAAGATCGGCGCCTGGGCCATCACCGAGCCCGACTCGGGCTCTGACGCGCTCGGCGGCATGCGCACGACCGCGCGACGCGACGGCGACGACTACGTCCTCAACGGACAGAAGACCTGGATCACGAACGGCCCCTACGCCGACACGATCGTGCTCTACGCGAAGCTCGACGACGGCAGCGGCGAAGCGATGCGCAGTCGCAAGGTGCTGACGTTCGTCCTCGACAAGGGGATGGAGGGGCTCGAGCAGGCTAAGCGCATGCGCAAGATGGGCCAGCACGCCTCGCCGACCGGGGAGATCTTCCTCCGCGACGTGCGCGCCGGCAAGGACCGACTGCTCGGCGAGTCCGAAGAGCCCAAGGGCGGCGGGCGAGAGAGCGCGAAGGACAACTTCGTCTCCGAGCGCGCCGGGGTGGCCGCGATGTCCCTGGGCATCATCGAAGAGTGCGTCAGGCTTTCGATCGACTACGCCAAGCACCGCACGCTGTGGGAGACGCCGATCGGCCAGTTCCAGCTGATCCAGCTCAAGCTCGCCCAGATGGAGGTCGCTCGGATCAACGTGCGCAACATGGTCTTCGCGCACATCGAGCGCTCGGCCGCGGGTGGCGTGCCGACCCTCGCCGAGGCCTCCGCGATGAAGCTCTACGCCGCGCAGGCCGCCTGTCAGGTGGCCGACGACGCCATCCAGATCTTCGGCGGCAATGGCTACATCGCCGAGTACCGCGTCGAGCAGCTGTGCCGCGACGCGAGGGTGCTGCGCATCTACGCCGGCACCGACGAGATGCAGGTCGTCGCCATCGCCAAGGACCTCATTCGGTCCTAGCCTGCGACGTAGCGCTGGTAGCCCGCGATCCAGTTCGTCTCGAAGATGCGCTGAGCGACGGCCAGTGACACCGATCCCGCGCAGACCAGGCTGTGCATGCGGTTCTCCAGGGCGTCCTTCTGCGTCGCGCCCCACGTCGTCAAGCGCGGCTCGGGCCAGAGGTTCCTCACCGACACCGGGTTGCCGCCGACCTCCAGCGGGACGAGGTGGTCCTCCTCGTAGTGCGACGCTCGGGTGTCGCCGTGCAGGTTGTAGCCGCTGTCGAGCTGGTGGTACTTCAGCGGCTCGGTGTAGGACTCGGGTGGACGGATGGTCCTCGTGTAGCCCGACACGCAGATGGTCGAGTGGACGTTCGCCTGGGTGACTCGGGGGTTCGTCGCCCCGGGGGTCAGCGTTGGATTGGGCAGACCCGGGTCGCGGCCCACCGCGCCGGCGACGCCACCCAACGACGCCAGCGCCACGAGCGCCACCACGGTCAGGCTTCGAGTCCTCTTCACTGGACCATCATTGCCGCCGGCGCACGTCGGCGTCGCTCAGGGCCGTTCGCAGTTCGTCGGCCACGCCGCGCCAACCCTTGTAGTCCTGCATCGGGCCGGGCGTGGAGTCGAGCGAGCGCAGCAGGAGAGCGCCGAAGTCCTCGTGGAGCTCGCACATCTCCTTCGCGGAGGCGACGTAGTTGTGGATCGTGAAGACGACACCCCCGCTTCGCGCGAGCCGGCGCAGGGTCTGGCGCTCGACTCGGAAGAACCACCGCGACAGGTCGCTCTGCAGCGGATTCCTCTTCATCGTGGGTTGGTGCAGCGCAGCGTTGTCGATCAGCGTCCAGTTGAGTCGCCAGAACGACCGCTCGGGCCTCAGCCGGTCGAAGAACGAGTTCGTCGGCGAGGCGAGCTGGTCGTCGTAGAACGGGATCGGACGGTGGATGTCGTCGAGCGTCGTGCCGATCTTGGTGACCAGGCTCCAGCGCGAGGGGAAGCAGACGCTCGCCGCCTGCAGCCGCCAGGCGTCGCTGCGCACGAGCACGCAGAGGTCCTCCTGCACCAAACGACTCGCCGCGACGACCGGATGGTCGCCGGCCGACACCTCCGTGGCAAGGCCCGGGTGATGCGTCGCGAGGTTGGCGCGGACCTCGTCGAGCAGCTCGCGGCTGGCGTCGTCGCCCTCGGGATTGGTCGCCACCACCACGTCGTAGGAGGCGTCGAGGAGTCGTCGCTTCAACTCGAGCTCGGCCTCGCGCTTGGCGTCGACCTCCAGCCACTTGGCGACGTCGAGCGGGCGAAGGCCCATGGCCATCCGCCAACCCCTCTCCTCGAGCGGGACGTACGGGAAGACAGCCTCCATCGCTATCTCGCGCGACGACGTACCACGAGGAACCAGAAGAGGCAGACCGCCAGGAGCGGGATCGCGAGCACGACGACGCGCGCCGCGGGAAGGGGTGCCCCGAGGTGGGGATTGACGATCGTTGTCGTCGTCGTCAACGCTGCCACCAATCCACCCACGTCCACGCCTCCTCGCCCTCTAATCTCGCACGACCCTCGACCCAACGAAGAATCACCGACAGTATCAAGTGATTGACGGTAATCATTCAGGCGAAGTTGGCGATGGTGCCAACCAAGAGAACTCGCAGCGCCAACACGATTCGCCGAGACTTCGTGTTGACGGCCGTCCCGGCGGCCACCAACAGCCCCAGGATCCATGATGCGACGAGGGCCCCAATGGCCAGTCTCGTGACCATGGTGCCGCCGCTCGGCGACGCGACCGTAGAGAGGCGCAACCGGCTGGCCCCGGTCGTTCGCACGTTCGCCCAGCCGATCACCGGGGTCTCGATGCTCTCCGCCACGTGCGCAGAGTTGCACCGTGACAACCTGTCGCAGTGCACCGAGCCCTTCCGCCGGGCGGTCCTGGCCCCGTGCGGACCATTGTGGGGCGACGTCTGCAAACTCCTGGTCCAAGCCGGGAACACCTGACGACAACGGGGTTCAGTGGCGCGCTGAGCCGATGGCGAGCCGCTCTGACCAGCATCTGCGTGGGACCCCCTCGCTATCCCGTAGGCTGGGCGAAGCAATAAGGAGGCCCGCAGTGGCTACAGGAATAGTTAAGTGGTTCAACGACGAAAAGGGCTTCGGTTTCATCGAGGTCGCCGGACAGCCGGACGTCTTCGCCCACTACTCAGAGATTCAGGGTGAGGGTCGCAAGACTCTCGTAGAAGGTCAGTCGGTCGAGTTCGACATCGAGCAGGGCCAGAAGGGCCCGACCGCGAAGCACATTCAGCCTCGCTGATCGCTCCCCTCGCGTGGGGCGCTTCACCAGAGCCTTCGGGCTCGACCAATTCAAATACAGAGTGTGATGACGCGTCGGTCCACGCCCCCAGTGGCGTGGACCACGTTGAATTAGTTCAGTGGCCCGGCCAAGGCATAGCCACGCGCGCTGTGCACCACGTCGTAGGGCGCACTCACTTGGCGCCACTCTCCCGCTCGGCCGCGAGCGCCTCAAGGCGTTCGACGATGCTCGAGATCGCCTCGTCCTGGGCGAGGAGGTGTCGCTGGATCTCCTCGGCCTCCTTCAACACCGCCTCGGCGTCCTTGTAGGTGCTTTCCGAGCGCTGGTCCGCCGCCGCGGCCTGGATGTTCTGGCCGACGATGATGATGGGCAGCAGCACCAACTGCAAGAAACTGCTGAGAGCCACACGATGACGAAGTAGGTCCCCTGCTTGATCGCATCGGGCAGCGCGAAGAGCGCGAGCACGGTGAAGAGGTACGCCGCCCACATGGTGCCCACGATCAGCGTGATCTTCAACCCGAACCGGGCGTTCAGGCGAACGATCCGATTCTGATGGTCCAGCTTGCGCAGGTCGTCCGACTTCACGGGGCGGTTCTTCCGCAACTCTTCGCTGCGGGGGTGGGGAGCGTACTCGTAGATTTTGGACATGACCGGATTCTCACACGCCCGACGTTGCGGGCCGCGCAATGCCGCCCCGCCCGATTGAACTCCCGAGAGCGTAGGGCCCTAGCTCTCCATCAGGTCGGGTGAAGTCTCCATGCCCTCGCGCCAGACCGTCCGGGCGATGATCTTGGTCGTGTCGGCGCGGTCCTTATAGCGAAGCGCGACGTCACGGACCTCTTCGAGCAGGCCCTCGGACAGGTAAGTCGGCTCGAGTCCCAGCGCGAGGAAGCCGTCACGGCTGACGTTGAGGTCGTTCTCCGCGGCCTCACGACGCGGGTTGGGCAGGTTCGCCACTTTCACGCCGGTCAGCTTCGCGAGCAGCTCGGCCAGGTCGCGCACGCGGTAGACCTCGGTGACCTGATTGAAGACCATGGGCTTGTCGCCGCGCGCGGGCGGGTTCTCCAGGGCGATCTGCACGCAACGCACGGTGTCGCGGATGTGGATGAAGGCGCGGGTCTGGCCGCCGGTGCCGTGCACCGTCAGCGGGTGCCCGATCGCCGCCTGCATCAAGAACCGGTTCAGCACGGTGCCGTAGTCGCCGTCGTAGTCGAAGCGGTTGATCAAGCGCTCGTCGAGGGCGGTCTGTGGGGTCTGGGTGCCCCACACGATGCCCTGGTGCAGGTCGGAGATGCGCAACTGGTCGTTCGCGCAGTAGAAGGCGAAGAGGAGCTGGTCGAGCGTCTTGGAGAGGTGGTAGACCGAACCCGGGTTGGCGGGGTGCAGGATCTCGCGCTCGAGGTCACCGTCGGGTGTGGAGACCTTGACCGTCAAGTAGCCCTCAGGGATCGGCGCCGTGCCCGACCAGCCGTAGCCGTAGACGCCCATGGTCCCAAGGTGCACGATGGCGATGTCCAAGCCCGACGACACGACTGCGGCCAGCACGTTGTGCGTGCCGCGCACGTTGTTGTCGATGGTGTAGCGCTTGGCGATGGAGCTGCGCATCGAGTACGGCGCCGCACGCTGCTCGCCGAAGTGAACGATCGCGTCGGGACGGACCTCGCGCAACAGGGCCTCGAACCGGTCGAACTCCTCAGCGAGGTCCAGGTGGACGAAGCCCATCTCGTGTCCGGTCAGTTCCTTCCACACCCGGATCCGCTCGCCAATAGGGCGGATCGGGGTCAGCGACTCGACTTCCAGCTCGAGGTCGATCTCACGGCGACTGAGGTTGTCGACGATGGTGACGTCGTGGCCGAGGTCTGAGAGATGCAGTGATGTGGGCCAGCCACAGAATCCGTCACCGCCGAGTACCAGTACCTTCATCAGATCTCCTCAAACGAGGCTGCGTTCGCAGCCTCCGCCAGCCAGCAAGCCCCCGATGTGGGACTTCGCAACCTAAAGACCTTACCAGCGCCACAATTCTCACCCGAAGGTGTCAACTATCTCCGTCGACGAACCGAGTCCATCCCACGGTCAGACGACCGAAAACCTCAATGGCGAATCCGCCCGTCGAGCGAGCTCGCAAAGTGCTCCACGACTCGTGACGAGGGCTCGGCCGCTCAGGAGCCGAAGATCGGCACCAACTGGGCCCTCGCGATGGTGTGGAAGCGAAGGTTGAAGCCCACGACCGCCGCGGTCGCGTTCCCGTCGACGTCGAGACGCTCCACGTCGAGCGCGTGGACCGTGTGAACGTAGCGGTGCGGCTCGTCGCCCGGAGGAGGCGCGGCACCCATGTAGCCGTGAAAGCCCGCGTCGTTGCGGATCTCCAGGACGCCGGCGGGCAGGAGCGTCGCGTCACCCGAGCCGGCGTCACCGGGCAGTTCGTGGACGTTCGCGGGAATGTTCACTACGACCCAGTGCCAGAAGCCGCTGCCGGTGGGCGCGTCGGGGTCGTGCACCGTCACGGCGAAGCTCTTGGTCTCGGCCGGGAATCCGCTCCACGCCAAGTGCGGCGATCGATTGAGGCCCCCGTAGCCCATCGAACTCGCGACCTGTGCATCGGACAGCACCTCGCCGTCGGCGATGTCGTCGCTCGTCAGGGTGAAGCTCGGGACGTCAGGGAAGTACGAGAAGGTGAGTGGTGGTCGGGTCATGGTGTCCTCCGTGCTGGGTACGCGTCGACTACGTCTCGACTGTAGTCACGAGTTACGACATCGTCACGGGCCGCCACGCTCTTCAGCCAGAGGAGCCTCCACCGCCGAGCGTGGACTCGATGTGGTCCTGCAAGCGCCGGTCGGGGATCATCCAGAGAGGCGCGACGCCGATGAAGATGGCGGCTGTGGCCCAGCGCGACACGACGGCGAGCGGCACCGAGTCCACGCAGTCGACGAGCGAGCCCTTCGCCTTCAGGTCACGTCCGAGCGCGGCTTTCAAGAGTGGGTCGGGGCCGGGTGAAGTGGCGATCCCAGTCTGCGCGACCGCGTGGACGAGGGCGCTCGGGACGCAGACGACGCCCTGGATCGAGGCCGTGGTGGTGGCGTAGCCGTTCTCCGCCATCCAGGCGGTGGCGAAGGGAATCAGCGACATCCGGTGCAGGAGGTTCAGGTTCGCCCAGAGGATAGCGGCGCTCCTTGCGCACGGTCCTCACAGGTGGTGGTGATCGAGGCAGGAAATCCCCAGATTCGCGGCACTGAGCAGATCGGCGAGTTGCGAAGGCGGCGAAGATCGCTGAACGACGTGCCGTGGGGCTGGCGCGACTTCAACACCGCGATCGTGATCAGGGTGGCGATGACCGCATCGCTGAACGCCTCCGTTCGTCCGGGACTCACGAGCGCCTCTTCGACCTTCGGTGGCGGATGGCACCTCCTCGACCCGTTGGCCTCGACGGCCTAGCTCATGGCGGCCGCCGGTCCGCGCAAGGCGGGGATGATGGCCTCGCCGTACGCTTCGAGCGTCGCGGACTTGTTGTCGTGCTGCAGGTAGAGGGCGAACTGGTCGACACCGATCTCGCGCAACTCCTCGAGCCGCTCGACGTGGTGATCGGGCTCGCCGAGGAGACAGAAGCGGTCGATGACCTCGTCGGGCACGAAGTCGGTGTGGGTGTTGCCCGCACGTCCGTGCTCGTTGTAGTCATAGCCGTGGCGACCTTTGATGTAGTCGGTCAGCGCCGCGGGGATGTTGGACGAGGGGCCCTCGCCGTAGCGCTCGACGATGTCGGCCACGTGGTTGCCAACCATGCCGCCGAACCAACGGCACTGGTCGCGCTGGTGGGCGAGGTCGCTGCCCACGTACGCTGGCGCCGCCACGCAGAACGTCAGCGACTCCGGGTCGCGTCCGGCGTTCGCGGCGGCCCCGCGCACCGCTGCGATCATCCACCGCGCGATGTCGGGATCGGCCAACTGGAGGATGAACCCGTCTCCGACCTCGCCGGCCAGCTGCAGCGCCTTCGGCCCGTAGGCGGCCACCCACACCTCGAGCGAGCTCTTCGCCCCCCAGGGGAACTTCACGATGGACCCGTGGTAGTCCGCCGCGCGACCATTGGCGAGTTCGCGGATGACGCCGATGGCGTCGCGCAGTGTCGCCAGACTCGTGGGCCTGCCGTTGGTGACGCGCACCGCCGAGTCACCGCGGCCGATTCCACAGACCGTCCGATTGCCGAACATCTCGTTCAGCGTCGCGAAGAGGCTGGCCGTCACCGTCCAGTCTCGGGTCGCGGGATTGGTGACCATCGGACCCACGATGACCTTGCGCGTCGCGGCAAGGATCTGGCTATAGATGACGAAGGGCTCTTCCCACAAGATGTGCGAGTCGAAGGTCCAGACGTAGTCGAAACCGAGCTGTTCGGCCCGGGTGGCCAACTCGACGACCCGCGACGCAGGTGGATTCGTCTGCAATACGACACCGAACTCCATGGCACTCCCCTCGCTCGAACCCAACGACTCCTACAGCAGGTACTGGCTCAGCCCGCGCCGCAAGAAGACGCCGTGGCCGACCGCACCGGTGAAGGTGTTGTTCTCGATCACGACGCGACCCCTCGAGAGCACCGTCTCGACGCGACCATCGACGTGGATCCCCTCGTAGGCCGAGTGGTCCATGTTCATGTGATGGGTCTTCGCGCTGATGTCCGTCGTGCCCTTCGGGTCGTAGATCACGACGTCGGCGTCGGACCCCGGCGCGACGACCCCCTTCCTCGGGTACAGGCCGAACATCCGCGCCGGGGTCGTCGACGCCAGTTCGACCCAGCGCGCGAGACTCAGTTCGCCCGTGACGACGCCCTGGTAGAGAAGGTCCATCCGGTGTTCGACCGAACCGATGCCGTTGGGGATCTTCGAGAAGTCCCCGAGGCCCAGCTCCTTCTGGTCCTTCATGCAGAAGGGGCAGTGGTCGGTGCTGACGATCGACAGGTCGTTGGTGCGAAGAGCCCGCCACAAGGCGTCCTGGTGGCCCTCTTTGCGTGAACGCAACGGCGTCGAACAGACGTAGGCCGCGCCCTCGAAGCCGGCCTTGGAGAGATGCTCCTCGAGACTGAGGTACAGGTACTGCGGACAGGTCTCGCCAAAGACGTTCGCCCCCATGTCACGGGCGCGCGCGACGGCCTCGACCGCCTCGCGGGCGCTCATGTGGACGATATAGAGGGGGGCCTTGGCCACCTTGGCGAGCATGATGGCGCGATGGGTGGCCTCCTGCTCCATCTCCACGGGCCTCGTCAGCGAGTGGTACCGCGGGCTGGTCTCGCCCCGGGCGAGCGCCTGGGCGACCAGCACGTCGATCGCCGGGCCGTTCTCGGCGTGCATCATTATCGTGGCCCCGATGCCCGCCGCCGTCTGCATCGCTCGCAGGATCTGGCCATCGTCGGAGTAGAAGACCCCGGGGTAGGCCATGAACAGCTTGAAACTCGTGACACCCTCGTTCGCGGTCAGGTCGGCCATCGCCTTGAGGGCGGCGTCGTCGACGCCGCCGATGATCTGGTGGAAGCCGTAGTCGATGGCGCAATTGCCATCGGCCTTCGTGTGCCACGCGGCCAGGCCGTCGTGGACGTCCTCGCCGGTGCGCTGCACGGCGAAGTCGATGATCGACGTCGTGCCGCCGAAGGCCGCGGCGATCGTGCCCGTCTCGAACGTGTCCGACGCTGCGGTGCCGCCGAAGGGAAGTTCCATGTGGGTGTGGACGTCGATGCCGCCGGGCAGCACGTACCTGCCCTTCGCGTCGATGACCCGGTCGCACGTCGGGGCCACGTCGTCGAAGTAGCCCGGCGCCCCGAGGGCGGCGATCTGCTCGCCGTCGATCAACACGTCGACCATCTGGGCGCCGCTCGCCGAGAGGAGCTCGCCACCGCTGATGAGGACCCTTGCCACCTCCGCCTACCAGTCGGTGAGCGGCTCGTACATGTCGGGACGTCGGTCGCGGTAGAAGGCCCACTGTTCGCGGACCTCCTTCAACAGGTCCATGTCGAGGTCGCGCACGACCAGCTCTTCGCCGGTGGTGCTCGCCACGTCGCCCACGAACTGTCCACGCGGATTGACGAAGTAGCTCTGGCCGTAGAAGTCATTGGTCCCGAGCTCCTCGACGCCGACGCGGTTGATGGCGCCGATGAAGTACTCGTTCGCGACCGCCGACGCCGGCTGTTCGAGCTGCCAGAGGTAGGCCGACAGCCCCCGACTGGTCGCCGAAGGGTTGAAGACGATCTGGGCGCCGGCCAGGCCGAGCGCCCGCCATCCCTCGGGAAAGTGCCGGTCGTAGCAGATGTACACGCCGATCCGTCCGACGGCGGTGTCGAAGACCGGGTATCCCAGGTTGCCCGGACGGAAGTAGAACTTCTCCCAGAAGCCGCTCACCTGGGGGATGTGGGTCTTGCGGTACTTGCCCAGGTACGTGCCGTCGGCGTCGACGACCGCCGCCGTGTTGTACAGCACGCCCTCCTGCTCGATCTCATAGACCGGCAGGATCATCACCATGTTCAACTCTTTCGCGAGCGACATGAACCGTTGGACCGTCGGGCCCTCGGGCACGGCTTCGGCGTAGTCGTAGTAGGCACTGTCCTGCACCTGGCAGAAGTAGGGACCGTAGAACAGTTCCTGGAAGCAGATCACCTGGGCGCCTTGCGCGGCGGCGTCGCGAGCATGACGATCGTGAAGCTCGATCATCGATTCCTTGTCGCCGGTCCACGCCGTTTGAACGAGAGCTGCTCTGATGAGATCGGCCATCATGTCTCCTTTCGAACGGTCACGACGACCGCTCAAGAACTGCCAACAAGTTGAACCATAGACTCGAACGCGCACGAGGTCCCGGCCGATTCGTTGGCGACAGTCTGGTCCACCACCAGTGGGCCAGCGTCCCCGAAGGCCCTAGGCGTCGACCTCGGACGAAGCGGTCGCCTGCTCGAACGAGGTCCTCGCCGACGCCTCGAGCCCCCGGTGCAGGAACGCGATGACATCGCTGGCGCCGTAGTCACCGCGACCATTCAACAAGATGGACAACTCGTTGGTGCAGTCTCCACTGGTGACGATGGGAAGCTCTCGCTGGCCCTTCGATCGGATCTGACCGTAGCCGGCAGTGGCCATCAAGGCGTTGCAGAGACAGACCCGGTCGACAGTGTCCTCGACGGCACCGCCCTTGGAAACGAAGATCTCAATCGGCTCCGAAGGGCACCGGTACCCGACCGAGCCGTCATCCTTCAGGTACGCCTCGCGCAGGTAACCGAGATCGCAGACGCGCACCCGTTCGGCATAGACCTCGTCCTCGGAGAGCGTCCCCTCGATCGTGGCAACCTTGAACGGGTACCCCGTCGACGAGGCGCTCGTCGACGTCCTCACCTGCAGCGATTCGCTTCTCACCGCGGCGAGCACGGCGTCACGCAGGCTGGGCTCAAGACCCGACTCGCGACAGTACGCGAAGAGGGTCCCGACCTGCACGCCGGTGGCGCCCAGGTCCATCGCCTCGCGTACCCGTTCGGGCGTCGTGATGCCCCCCGCAATCCAGAACGGCACGCCGAGTCCGCGAAGGACCGCGTAGTCGACGCGGTCGCGTTCGCCGTAGATCGGGTTGCCCTCCTCATCGACCGAGAGCGCGCCGCGCGGCGGGGCGTTGTGCCCGCCCGCGATCGGCGCCTCGACGACGAGCCCGTTGACGGTGCCGCCGCTCCTCTTGATCAACGCGCTCGCGAGCACGTGTGACGACACGATCCCGAGGAAATCAGGGCGCAGCAGCGCCGTGGTCGAAAGGAACCGCTGCGGATCGAAGCGCAACGTGGGAATCTGTTCACTCGGGACGGTGCCCGCCATTTCGAGGGCCGTCTCAACCGGGTGACCGAGCGCCAACTGGTCGAGGATGCCGGGTATGTGCACCGGGATTCCCGCCCCCATGATGACGTAGTCGACGCCGGCGAGCATCGCGCCAAAGAGCGTCGGCACGGTCGGGATCTGCACCTTGGTCAACAGGTTGATCCCGACGACGCCGTCGTGGCCGGCCTTGGCCAGCGCCACCTCGACGTAGGAGGCCAGCACGAGCAGGTCCTGGGAGGACTGGACGTTGCGGTGGGTGGACATCGGGGCGACTCGGTACGGCGCTTCGGGGCCCGACCGGCGCGACGGCCCGTACTTGGCCACCACATCGTGCACGACCGATTGCAGAGGGAAGCGGTCAAAGACTTCCTGGAGTGCGCCGTCGACGCCGTGCTCCTGCAGCCGTCGCACGAAGACGGTTTCGATGCCGGTGCCCGAGACCACTCCAAGTTGCCCCGCCTGGGAGACCGCGCGTGCGAGCGTCCAGCCTGAGATTGCGATCCCCATGCCGCCTTGGATCAGCCAGGGCCGTTCGCGCACAGCACCGTCCGCGCCCCGAGTCATCGGACGACCCGTTCGCAATCGGTTTGGCGCAAAGAACGCCGGCAAAGGTTCTTCATATCGTGGTGATCAACCGCCAATCTCTACGGTCAACGCTAATCCCCGACCAGCCAAATGGTTCCACAGCACCCGAAGGCCTGATGGCGTGGCCCGGAGAAGTTGACGTTCACTGGGTGGTGGAGTCCTGATTGCGCCACCTGGCGAAATGTTCCAGTCATCGGGTCCTAGAAGACCGATCGATCGATTCCGTTCCTTGGGTCCATGAGCTGGATCGTGAGTGAATGTCTAGAACTCACGAATCGCGAGTGAGTCCCAGAGCACGTCGCCGAAGTCGAACTCCGGCGTCGCCAGTCCTCGACTGAAGGAGCGCACGTCGGCGTGGCGCAGCATCAGCGATCGGTAGACGCCGGCCGCGCGGATGTCGCCGGCCAGCTGCGCGCCGATGATCCTTCCGTCGCGCA
>JADGOJ010000039.1 GCA_017883045.1 Acidimicrobiales bacterium | reverse complement strand
CTCTTCGATTCGACAAGGTTGACTTGCGATGTCCAGGTCAACTTGAGTCACGCCGTGCACAAGGCGAGGGATGACCCACGTGGAGAGCACCTGGGCCTCATCGCCTTCCAGGAATTCTTCCAAGGCCCAGACCCCGGCGATTGCGTGAATCCTTCCGTCTTTGTCGGTCCTCTCCATAGCGAACCTCCCAGTTCAGCGTTACTACCTCGTTGGATACGGTGCCGCGGAAGCCAATCTGATCAGTCGAAGGACGATGGCTCGGGCACTATTCGGGGCGAATCAACTCACCCAGAATCATCGCGAACCCCTCGCGCGATCCCGCGTTCATCGGGAGACAGCATGAGCCGCAACCTCGGGTCACATTGACCGCTGTGAAGTCCGAGATCTTCCATAACTCTTCCATAACTCCCATGGTGTCGGGGAGTGTCGGGGCATCTCACCAGGTCCGTTGCAGCAGTCGCTTGTGCACCTAAGAAATGTCGCTCAACCCATTGCGCTCGGGGCAGGCTGTCGACTAGATTCTCCACAATGATGCTCTTGATCAGGGACTATCCGACCACTCAGCCAAGCAGGAATCGGTCCAGCCGGGTGTGCCACCTTGACGGCGGGACACCACCCTTTCAAGGTGACGGCACGGGTTCGAATCCAGTTGGGGGTGCGACCGTTGGGGGTGCGACCGTTGGGGGTGCGACAGTCCGGTCGAGGGACAGGCAGGGGCTAGTGAACGATTACTTGTCTTCATGTTTCCCCTACACGACGAGACGCGACCTACTCGGTGCAATCCCGTCCGGCAGCTCCGTTAGGTTGTCGGAGCGGGACCTGCAAGAAGCTGACTGCATCGTTCGGACCGGGCGGCGACCAGGTCGACCAGACGGGTGGACAGGGGTCTGCCCAAGGCCTTAACGTCTGGAGTCTTGGCTGCATCGGCAAGGGCATCTGGGGCAAGGGCGGCAAGTTCCCGAACTCGGCCGACAAGGGCGTCAGCATCCAGAGCCAGTTCTCGTGCGGCTTCGGGCCATACGTTCTGGTCGGGGAAAACCCGGTAGTTGCCGCCAATCTTCATGGCGAATCTCAGCTTCCGCTCATGGATGCCATATGGAAGGGCCGAGGCGATGTCGTACAGTGGCGCGAGGCGGACCTGGTCCTCGGCGAGCAGCAGGGAGTAGTTCTTGGCGTGAGCGTCGGTTCCCGCGATGAGCCAGTTCCAGATCAAGGCATCAGAGAACCGCCGGACGGCGTCGTCAGCAGCCCGCGGAGGCATGGCACTGCGGAAGAGCGTGGCGATGTCGCCAGGACCCGGACCCCCCTCATTCTGGTACTTGAGGGACGGCGGGAGTGCGAGCGCTTGGCAGAGATCCTCCTGATGGACCCGGATGATCTCACCACCCACCTCCAGCCGGTCATAACGGTCGACGACTACGGCGGACTCGTTTCCGAACCGGCTGACCTTCGTCCGAACAGCAACCAGTCCGGCACGTCGGGCTGCATCGAGGCAGAGATGCTCGTTGAGGTCATGATCGTCAAGCCCGGCGACCGCCGGCTTGAGGATGTGGGTGGTCGCGGTGGAACCAGATGGAACGCCCCAACGCCCATCCTTGAAAAGCAGAGCCGTCTTCGCTTGAGCTCCGGCGAGGCTGAACTGGCCGGTGAAGGACCGCCCAAGCCAAGATGTCGAGTCTTCACGAAGGTCCCGCAGCCGCTGTCCAACCTCGTCCTCGGTGAGCCAGGCGACCCCACCTGGACGTGTCAGAACGCGGTCAATCTCTTCCGGTGGGGCGAAGCGGACCGCCCCTGCGCAGTCCTCCCCGATTTGGGTTGCCAAGAGCGAGAACGGTGAGGACGACGAGACGTGGAAATGGCGGGCCCAGCGGGCTAAAACGGCGTCGTTGTCTGGGAGGAGTCCCCATAACCATGGAGTGATTGTTCGGTCAGAATGCGATCGCACCTGGAGCGGCATTGAGAGCGAGATCGGTGTCGCCCCAGGGCGCTCCCGGTACTCCTCGGTGTAGTCGAACCGGAGCCTCCCGCCCGAAAGCCGTTCCAGGGTGCCGGCGATGACCTCGTCGAGGACAACGAGCAGAGAGTCCGTCATTGGTCGCGGTACTCGTCGAGGACGGAATCCAGGTCAACCGACCTGCCCTTGAAGACGTCACCAAGGTTTTCTGGCTTGGCGAGGTCCAGACGGAGGCCGAGATGATCAAGGAGTCGCAGGACCAGGTCGAACTCCACAGAGGGCTTTCCGGCCTCGACGGCATTGATCCAGGCTCTGGAGACGCCCACGCGAGCGGCCAAGTCGGCCTGACTGATGCCGAGGTCCTTGCGGCGGCCCCGGACGGTTGCCGCCACGTCTCGCATGGAATTGACTCTCATCGGATTCACCTTGTCAACAAACGATGACTTTATCTATATGTCGTCTAACGATGACAAGTATAACATGTCGTCGAGCGTCGACAAGTACTATATGTCGACGTTCATTGAACGCGCGGGTCAATTACATAAGATCGACGACGGCATCTCAATGGTGCTGACGTAGTCCTCCGGATCTGCAACACGCCAACCACCTGGCCTGGTTTGATAGGCACATTCAATTGAAGGACTCGCGTCCTTGGTGCCCGTGGAGTGCCCGCGACCAAGAAAAGCAAGGAACTGGTCACCAGAAACACCAGTTGATCAGTCCTTTTCCTCCTTCCAGTTACAAAGGACTACCACCCTTTCAAGGTGGCGGCACGGCATCGAATCCCGTTGGGGGTGCGAAATGGTGGCGCGAAGGGCTATCGCTCAGATCCCAATTCTGATAACGGGTTTCACGTTTCTTCCGGTGGTCGCGATAGACCCGCGTATAGCGCCTACGGAGTGCCTACTCAAATCGACACTTCGAGGTCAACTCGAGATCAGCGATCGACACTGGAACCGATTGAATGGCCGCGGTGTCGACCTCCCCACCCCCTACCAGCATGAACTACACCGCGCTCATCTTCAAGAACGCCAGAAGCAAGTCTGCCTTCTCGAGGTGCCAGCAATCCAGCCCGTCGCCGGCAAAGCGAACCCCGCGTTCGGTCCGACAGGGAATGATCACTCGAAGGGCCAGATGCTCGCACGTCACGTCATTGCCAAGGGCCTGGCGGCAGCGTCTCGTTCGGCGTCGTCGATACGGCCGACCAGACGCCGTCAACCTGCGCCGCCTCAGGAGACACACAGACGCGCGAATATCAAGAACTACTGGCGACGCGCAGCGTCCTTGGCCTTGTCAATCGCCTTTGTGGCATTGCGTTCTGCCCTTTCGGCCACCTCTTCGACCTTGCTCTTCACACGGCCAATCTTCTCTTTCGCCTCGCCAGCCTGACGGTCGATCTTGCCCTCGGATTCCAGCTCCCTGTTGCCAGTGCGGCTCCCGACTGATTCTTTGACCTTGCCCTTCGACTTCTCAATCTTTCCTGCCACGACGCAACGTCATTCTTGGCTGGATGATTGAGAACAGTCCGCCGACTTCGGCTCCGGGCGAACCAGACTCCTTTCGATCAGGATCCTGGACCATTCGCCGCTTTAACGCAACGTCCAGCAGAATCCTTTACTTGCGCTCTTCGTGCACTGAGCTTGAGCCGCCATGCGAGTCGGTGACCTGGCGGTCCATGGACTGAGTGCCGGTGCTGACCTGACGCCGCGACGTGGCAAAGACAATCGACGAGACGACGAATCCGGCCGCCCCGGCAATCATGAGTATGAGGCCGACGGTGGACAGACGAAAGCCCGTACCTTGATAGGTGACGGCCCAGTACATAATCGCCCCTGCGACGGCTGCGATGGCACTTAGCACCATTCCGAAAAGACCCATTTGGTGTCCCTCTCTCGTTTCCCTGATCGTTTGTCAGGCGGGAGGCGTCAAATTCCAGCCTCCACAACCGACTATATAACGCGGGTTCGAATCTCGATGACCCTATGACCCGCTACACCCGTCCCCGATGAGGTGGAATCGGACACGGTGGAGGTGCTCGTCAAACGCTCCCGATACTGCGTCTGAAGCCCGATGGGGATACCCTCAATATCGATTAGGAGAGACTCGCACAGTGGCTCGAGCCCCTGGAGGACTACTTGACATCAGCGTGGCCGGGGCCATGACTCTTCGACAGCCGAATCGTGCGGAATGCCCCCGGTTCCTTCGAGCCACGCGATCATCGAGATCGCGTTCTCGAACAGTACGTTGTACCTCGGGATTCGACGAGGACCCAGTGGCAACGAGAGACGTGTCGTGGCAGCAGCGACGGCTGACGACTTGGTCAACCAATACAGCGCACCCCCGAGTGCACGTGTCAGAAGCTTGGTGGCGTTGTCACCCAGAGGATCACGGCGCGCTCGCCACCCGATTCAACGAGTCGATGCGGGATGGACGATCGGTAGACCATCGAGTCCTCCGGGCCGAGATCGAAGAGCTGTGCTCCGAGTTGGAAGCTGACACGACCTCGCAGCACGATGAGCAGTTCCTCGGAATCACCGTGGGTGTAGGGCTCGGGGCCGGTGGAACCACCCGGCTCGAACTCAGCGATGAAGGCGTCAAGCTCGCGGTCAGGCGCTTGGGTCAGCAGCCACTTGCGCCCGAAGGTCCCGAAAGAGAGCACCGGCCGGTCCAGCGCCCGCAAGACCGTCGGCTGACTCTCGTCATCGGGGTGGAACAGCTCGCCCATCGACACGCCAACGACGTTGGCGATCCTGCGCAGCGTGGCAATGCTCGCGTTCGCCCGTCCCCGCTCGATCTGGCTCAGGAATCCCTCGCTGATCCCGGCGTGAGTAGCGACGTCGCGCAACGTTCGGCGTCGGGCCAGGCGTACGCGGCGAAGCCGGTGGCCGACCTCGGACTCGTCGGCGGCGGACGTCAACCCACTGGCTCGTCCCGATTTCGCGGCGCCACTGCTTTGGACTGGTCCCGCCATTACGCATCTCCGTTCCGACTCGCGAGGTGAAGTTCGCGACGGCGAACCACCACCGCACTGCACACCTCGTGCCGAGCACACTCTCACGATTTCGCCAACTAAGTTGACTTTACTCATAGTACGGGCATTTGGCACCACTTTCGGGAACCCGCCAGCCCAACCGGCCCTGATCCACGGTACTTACAGTGACTTGCTGTTGACATTGGGAGTCCCGAGCGGGCTAATGTCACTTTTGTGACGCTTAAGTCGGCCGAGTACCAAGAGCCCGAATCCAAGAGTGCCCCTGGACGCGGCACGGTCGTCCTCGACGGGGTCACCAAGTCGTTTCGCGGATTGGATGGCTCGAAGGTCGTTGTCAACAATCTCTCGCTGACGATCGAGACGGGCGAGTTCTTCTCGCTGCTCGGACCCTCAGGATGCGGCAAGACGACGACGCTTCGACTCATCGCCGGACTCGAGCAGGTCGACAGTGGGCGCATCCTCCTCGGCGACCGGGATTCGACCGGTCTGCCAGCACACGCTCGCAACGTCAACACGGTCTTCCAGAACTACGCGCTCTTCCCTCACCTCAACGTGTTCGACAACGTCGCCTACGGTCTGCGTCGCCAGCATGTCAAGGGTCCCGAGCTGCGCCGACGAGTGCGCGAGGCACTCGAGCTCGTCCATATGTACGAGTACGCGTTTCGCAAGCCCCAGCAACTCTCGGGTGGCCAACAGCAGCGCATTGCGCTCGCGCGCTCGTTCGTGACCGAGCCCTCGGTACTCCTGCTCGACGAGCCCCTCGCGGCCCTCGACCTCAAGCTCCGCGAATCGATGCAGGAGGAGTTGAAACGGCTGCAGCGCGAGTTGCAGCTCACCTTCCTGTTCGTCACCCACGACCAGTCCGAGGCCTTCGCCATGTCGGACCGCGTTGGCGTGATGGAGGGCGGCTCACTCGTGCAGGTCGGCACGCCGGAGGAGATCTACCTGCACCCCGTGAACCGCTTCGTCGCCACTTTCGTCGGCCGGGCGAACTTCATCCCCCTCTCGCTTGTCGACGGGGGGTCCGGGTCAGACCTCTCCACCATCGCCACACGGCGGTCCGATGACCGCGAGTCCGTTGCCATCGAAAAGGGCACGCTGTCGAGTGGCACGACGTCATCCGATTCGACCGAGCCGACGATCTTCGTGCGACCCGAGCGTCTCCACCTCTACGTCGAAGCTGATTCGTCACCTCACCAGGGGCCGAGGGTGCGCGGCACGATCATCGACCGGACCTTCGCCGGTGGCGTGACGACGGTGCGACTCGGCGTGCGTGACGACTTCGAAGTGATCGTCACCTGCGACAGCGCCTCGACTGAAGTTCGTGATGCCGCGATCGGCGACGCGGCGTACGCGGTGTGGAGCCCCGACGACGCGACGGTCTTCGAGATGTGACGATTGCACGAGGTCTTTACGAGTCTGGGCAGGTTGTCCAGTCGTTCAAGGAAACAGGGGGAAGTTGTCGTGACAAATAGCTCCAAGCAAGACCCGGACCGCGAGCCGATCCGCATCCTGGCGCCCGAGGGCCACAAGTTCAGTCGCCGTGACCTGATGAAGTTCGCCGCGGTCTCGACGGGGGCGGGCCTCTTAGGCACCCACCAAGACCAGTTCCTGCTCTCGCACAGTTCCAACCTCAGCGCGCTGCAGGCCGCCGCCAAGCGGAGCCTGAAGGCCGTGGGCAAGATCAACAAGAACCTCTACATCTACACGTGGGGCCAGTACGACAACCCAACGACGTTCAGCGCCTTCCAGTCGGCGACCGGTATCCAGCTCCAGTTCGGGAGCTACAACTCCAACGAGGCGATGATCGCCAAGCTCGAGCTGGCGCAGGGCACCGCGGGCTACGACATCGTCGTACCGACCGGCGGCTACATACCCGAGATGGTGGCCAAGGGCCTGCTGTTGCCGCTCAACAAGTCGAAGATCCCGAACTTCTCGAAGCTCGACACCAAGCTGTTGAACTTCCCGTGGGATCCGCACAACCGCTACTCGATTCCGAAGGACTACGGCACCACCGGCTTCATCTACGACAAGACGGTTATCACGCGCAAGATGACGACGTGGGCGGACTTCGCCAAGGCCGCGGCCCTGCCCGCGGTCTCGGGCAAGGTGTCGCTCCTGGACGACCCCAACGACGTAATGGGGATCGCCTTGTGGAACTCCGGCATCGACTGGAACACGCCGAAGTCGAGCCAACTGCACGCCGCCAACAAGTGGCTCATCAAGAACCTGGCACCCCACGTCAGCAACTTCGACTCGTACCCCGGCGCCACCGGCGGTCTCGTCAACGGCTCCTACGTGCTCTCCCAGGCGTGGAACGGCGACGCCCGCCAGGCGATCCTGCACGCACCCAAGCGCTTCGCGTGGGTCGTTCCCGAGCCGGCGTCGGAGATCTGGGTCGACAACTGGGCGATCGCCAAGGGCGCAAAGGACCTCAACACCGCGTACGCATTCATCGACTACGTGATCGACCCCGTGGTGGCCGCGAACGAGCTCATCTACACGGGCTACAGCTCTCCCGTGAGCAACGTGCGGAACTTCCTGCCGAAGAACCTGCCCGCCGCGAACATGATCTTCCTCACGGCCGATCAGAGCAAGCGCCTCACCTCCTACGTCGTGAATTCGTCGAACAACCTGCGCACGCAGCTGTATAGCGAATTCAAGGCCGCCACCGCCGCTGGCTGAGTCGGACGGGTCGCGAATGGGTGTTGGCAAGGATAGGTGGGCATGAACACGCGGGGTCTTCGGGGTTTCGTCGCGTTCTCCTACCTTTGGTACGCGCTGTGGTTCATCGCGCCAGGACTCATCATGCTGGTCTACGCCTTCGGGCGAACGACCGGCATCAGCCAACACGGGCTGGTGAACCTGAGCCACCTCGGCTTCTCGAACTTCCACACCGCCCTTGCCAACCCCGCGCGACCCATCCTGATCATCAGCCTCGAGTACACCGCGATCGCGACCGCGCTGTGCGGCCTGATCGCCTTCCCGGTCGCGTACTTCCTCGCAAGGAAGGTGCAGCCGAGGGCGCGCGCGATCATGCTGCTACTGGTGGTCCTGCCATTCTGGACGGACTACCTGCTTCGCATGCTCGGGTGGCGCATCTTCCTCAGCCCCCTCGGGTTGCTCTACGATGCGCTGCACGGAATCGGGCTCAACGTGGCGTCGCTGTCGATCCTGGACACTCGCGGGGCGGTGATGATCGGACTCGTCTACAACTACCTGCCCCTGTTCATCCTTCCCTTGGCGGTCGTTCTCGAGCGCATCGACCCGTTCCTGCTTCAGGCCGCTGATGACCTCGGCGCTAGTCCCAGGACGATCTTTCGGACGGTGACGCTTCCGCTCTCCATGCCCGGCGTGATTGCCGGCACGATTCTCGTCTTCGTGCCGATGCTCGGTGACTACGTAACGCCGACGTTGCTCGGTGGCGCGAGGGGTCTCATGGTGGGCAGCCTCATCGCGGCGCAGTTCAACGAAGGTCAGAATTGGTCACTCGGCGCGGCGATGTCGATCATCCTGGTGCTGATCCTCGTGGGGATCGTCGTCGCGTGCGGTGCCGCCGCCGTCGGCCTTCGAGCGCTCGCCGGACGCTTGCGCCAGCGCGCGCTCGCGCGCGAGATGGTCGCGTCATGAAGCAGGGCGCGAAGAGCAAGTTCGCCCTCGGCACGATCTCGTGGGTGGTGATCCTCTTTCTCTTCCTCCCGCTCGTGGTCGTGGTCGCCTTCTCGTTCAACGGCGGCTTCTCCGCCTTCCTCTGGGGCGGCTTCAGCACGTCGGCGTACGCGCAAGCGCCCCACGACTCGACGCTCATACTGGCCCTGCGCACCTCGCTCGAGGTCGCGGCGGCGACCGGCGTGCTGAGCGTGGTCGTGGGACTCGCGGGCGGCATGGCGACCGTCGGGAAGGGCTGGACGTCGCGGATCCTGCTCCTGCTCTTCATCGTTGTACTTGCGACGCCTGAGATCGTGGGCGCGAGTGGCGACCTGCTGTGGTTCGTCACCCTCGGGGTCTCCAATGGCTTCGTGCGCCTCGTGATCGCCCACTCGATCTTCGGCAGCGCCCTGACGGCACTGATCGTGCGGGGACGGGCGCTCGGGATCGACCCCGCGGTCTTCGAGGCCTCCAACGACCTCGGCGCGCGCACCGGCACCATGCTGCGAACGGTCGCCATACCGCTGCTCGCACCCGCACTCCTGGCCGGCGGGCTCCTGTCATTCACGTTCAGCCTCGAGGACCTGGTGACCTCGGTTTTCGTAAGCACCGCCCAGACCACACCGCTGCCCGTCTTCATCCTGGGTTCGCTCCATTCGCAGTTCCACGCGGACATCTTCGCAATCGCGGTCTTCATGTTCGTCGCGACGACGGCGCTCTTCCTCGGGGCCCTCGCGGCCATGGGCGGCGGTTCGCGAGCTCGCATGCGCCGTGGCCTGCGACTCCTCTCTGCCGTCGCGCCGGCCGACGGTGAGTGAATTGCCCCGCAAGGAGTTGGACCGATGGTGACTGGCTACGACGTCAACGCGCGCGCGCGCGCCCAGCGTGGCACGTCACGCCGGGCGCGCGCCTCGTCAGTCGAGTCCCCGGGCGTGGTCTGGTGGCTCAGCGAGGCGATGACCGACGACGCGAAGTTGTCCTTCGCGCCACTCGCCGCGTCAATCACGGCGGACGTCTGTGTCGTCGGGGGCGGCTTCACGGGCTTGTGGGCGGCGATCGAGATCCGCGAGCAGTCGCCCGAGACAACGGTCGTGTTGATCGACAGCGACCAGTGCGGATTCGGCGCCAGCGGTCGCAACGGCGGCTGGGCGACGGGATGGCACGACGAGTTGGATGGGCTCATCGCGAAGTTCGGCGAAACCGAGGCCCTGAGACTCGCCGCGCGCTCCAGCTGGGCCATCGACCGCATCGAGTCGTTCAGCCAGGAGCACGGCATTGACTGCCACTTCCGACGCCAGGGCGCCTTGTGGACGGCGAGCGCGCCGTGGCAAGTCGGATCGTGGAATCCGGCAATCGAAGCATGCGTCCGACTCGGACGGGGCAAGTACCTGGAAACCCTCGAACCGGCCGGCCTGAAGGCTCGCACAGGGTCACCCGTGGTGCTCGCCGGCGCGCGCCAAACCGACGCGGCCTCCATCCAGCCGGCACTTCTCGTTCGCGGCATGCGCCGCGTCGCCCACGAGCTCGGCGTGCAGATCTTCGAGTCGACCCCGATGATCGGCATCGACCGGCATCGACCGGCCGTCGTGCGTACGCCCGCCGGACAGGTCATCGCCGAGAAGGTCGTCCTCGCCACCGGCGCGTGGGCCGCACAGTTGCGAGAGTTGCGCCGCGCCATCATCCCCATCGGCAGTCACATCGTGGCGACCGAACCGCTGGGCCGTCGATTGGACGACCTCGCGTGGGCGTCGGGTGACCTCCTGGGCGACTCACAGCTCATGGTGCACTACGCGCAAGTCAGCCACGACGGTCGCATCGTCTTCGGGCGAGGCGGAGGGGCGCTCGGGTCCTTCGGCCGCGTGCTGGGACGTCACTTCTACGACCCCAAGACGCTCGAAGAGATCGCGAGCGACTTCCGTCGCTGGTTCCCCCAGTTCGCCGACGCGCGTCTCACCCACGGCTGGGGTGGGCCAGTCGATCGGGCGCCCGGCCACCTTCCCTTTGTCGGGCGCCTCGACGCCGACAGTGAGGTGCTCTACGGGATCGGGTATTCGGGCAACGGCGTCGCGCCGAGCGCGCTCATCGGGCGGATACTCGGTCGGTTGGCCATCGGGCTGCGCGACGAGGACACCGACGGGCCGCTGGCTCAGGGCCCGCCGGGGTACCTTCCACCAGAGCCCATCCGGTCCCTCGGCGGCGCTGGCGTGCGCGCCGCCGTGCAGTTCGTTGAGAGCCGCGAGTCCACGATCCAGTCGCGGATCGTGCACCGCGGCCTGCGCAAGCTCGTCGCCACGAGAGTCCCGCCGTTCCTCGACCCGCGCAAAGGCCTCAGTGGTGTCGGACCTGCGTGATCGACTCGCCGCGCTGGCACCGAGCCCGGAGAAACGGGCGGCCCGGTGACTGAGCCCGCGTCGATCGCGCCCGTGGGCGGGCGGATCCTCTCGCCGGAGGCGCCTTCTGGCTTCGCGTCGGCGATCGCGATCTCGGGCGACCAGGTCACCGCCCTCGGGACCGACGACGAAGTACGGGATCTGGTCGGACCCCGAACGCGGCTGATCGACCTGCGCGCACGACTGGTCTTGCCGGCATTCGGCGACGCGCACGTGCTCGCGGTCGGCGGCGGGCTCGAGAGCCTGCGCTGCAATCTCCTCGGCCTGCGCACGCGTGACGAGTGTCTCGAGGCGGTCAAGTCCTTCGCCGACGCACTCGCGGACGACGCGTGGGTGGTGGGCGGCGGCTGGGCGCTCGAAGCCTTCCCCCACGGGGTGCTCGCCGCCGACCTCGACAGCGTCTGCGGCGGCCGGCCGGCGTTCCTGCCCAACCGGGACCACCACAGCGCGTGGGTCAACACCGCCGCCCTCGAGCGCTCCGGGGTCGGCCCAGACACCCAGGACCCCTTCGACGGCAGGATCGAGCGTGACCACCAAGGCCGCGCGACCGGCGCGCTGCACGACGGCGCCATGAGCCTCGTCGGCCGGATGGTCCCCGCGCCGACGAGCACCGAGCTCGCGGCGGCGGTGTCCGTGGCCCAGCGCAAGCTGCACGCCCTCGGCATCACCCACTGGCAGGACGCGTGCGTCGGCAGTGCGCCCGAGCTCGGCATCGTCGACACCTACGACGCGTATCGAACAGCGGCCATTGACGGGCGGTTGACCGCGAGCGTCGTCGGCGCGCTGTGGTGGGACCGCAACCGCGGGCTCGAGCAGATCCCCGAGCTGCTCGCGCGGCGCGAGGGGGCGGGCATCGGACCGTTCAGGGCGACGGCCGTGAAGATGATGCTGGACGGGGTCTGCGAGACGGCGACCGCCGCGATGAGCAAGCCCTACCTCGGGCTCCCGGCCGCCAGCCCGGGCCACCGGGGCAATCTGTTCCTCGAACCGGACCTCGTCAACGCCGCCGTCGCCGCACTGGACGCCGCGGGCTTCCAGGTGCACTTCCACGCCATTGGCGACCGCGCAGTATCGCTGGCACTCGACGCGCTCGAGGCACTGCCGGCTTCGCGACGCGGACTGGGCCGACACCACATCGCCCACTTGCAGTTCATCGCACCGGGCGACCTGGGCCGGTTCGCGACGCTCGGCGCGATTGCGAACTTCCAGCCGCTGTGGGCCTGCAGCGACCCCAGATGGAGGAGTTCACGATCCCTCTGGTCGGGGCCGAGCGTGCCGGTTGGCAGTACAGCATCGGCACCCTGCTCGCCAACGGTGCCCGGGTCGCGTTCGGCAGCGACTGGCCGGTGTCAAGTCCCGATCCGCTCCAAGAGCTCCACGTGGCGGTGAACCGCACCCTGTCAGAACGTCTGGGTCGTCCGGGCACCGACGAGTGCGACAAGCCCTTTCGAATGTCCGAGGCGATCACGGTCGGTGCGGCGGTCGATGCCTTCACTCGGGGCGTGGCGTACGTGAACCACGAGGAAGGTCGCCTCGGCTCGCTCGTGGTCGGGTCGAGTGCGGACCTCGCCGTCCTCGACCAGGACATCTTCGAGATCGACAGCCGAAGCATCGGCGAGACCTCCGTCGCGCTGACGATCGCGGCCGGACGAGTTGTCCACGGGGACGAGTAGTCGTGTCGACCCTGCTCGCGCCAGGTCATTGAGCGCTCGCTTCGGACGTCGTTGCGGTCGCCGACCGCAGCGGGGGTCGGCTCCGAGAGCCAATCGGGCGCCACGACCGCTAACTGGCTTGGGGGTATCCATCTAACCGGAGTGGAAGCCACCGCCTATCGCGGTGCGCGGCGTGATTTGGGCATCTCTGTGAGGAATCGGATCCCGTGACGTATTGCCCATCTGTACAGTCGCGAGTGGCACCACGCTCGTGTAAGCCCTGTCGAAACCGGGTTCACCATTCGTCGCAGCACTCTGTCGAATCGGTTCATGGGGCTCATCTTCGCAGAAGGGTCGGCCCAACTGCCGGGGATTTGGGTTACCGTACCTCAGCAGCTAAGTCCATGAATCCATGGGGAATACTCCGGTTAGATGGATAGCCCAGAGCTGGCCAGCGATTTCAGAGCAGCGATTGGTACATTTCCTCCATGGCCACCGAGCGGAGGTTCATTGACGGTCTGTTGGACAAGATGCTGCCCCTCGAAGTGACGCCCCGGCCGATGTTCGGTGAGTACGGCCTCTACTACGAGGGCAAGAACTTTGCGGTCGTCTGCGACAACACGCTCTTCGTCAAGATCACCGAGCCGGGCGCCGTGCTGGCCGGTCGAGTGGCGAAAGGCGCTCCGTACCCGGGGGCCAAGCCAGCGTTCAAGATCTCGCGCGCGAAGCTGAGCAGCCACGAATGGCTCGTCGAGATGGTCAAGGTCACGAGCGCCGCTTTGCCTAGCCCCAAACCCAAGAAGCGCAAGCCGGTCCGTTAAGTCGTCCGTGTGGCCCGCATCCGCGTCGTCCCGCGGTCGAACTATCTCGCACGGAATTGGTCATTCGTTCAGGCCGATGGCCGAGACGCCCCCACGTGGCGCTGTGGCGTGCAGGTGACTAGGTTTGGACCATGAGCACCAATGACGAATACGAAACCGAGATTGTCGAGTACGAGTGGAAGGTCGGGAATCTCGCGGGATTCACGAAGCTGCTCAAAGAGTGGGAGAACGATCCGACGGGCCCATGGACCATCCACCAGCAGACCGGTCTGACCACACTGACGTTCCGACGCAAGAAGCCGGGCCACGGCGCTTGATCGCCCCGTCGCCGACACTGACCGCGACAGTGTCGAGCCTCGCGTAGACCTGTTCAGAAACGCCCCTGACGCTGGACGTGCCTGGCGGGCGGACGCCAGGTCTTCGGCCCAAGTCCCGCCAGATCCGTTCAGCCGGCGGGTTCGCTGCATCCGGTGGCGACCATGTAGTCGCGCAGAGGGAGCTTGTAGAGCTCGACCGCGCCAGGGTTGCTCTTGACCAGACTGAAGAGCCAGCGGCCGTCTTCGTAGTGCCAGTAGTCCAGCAGTTGGTTGCCGTCGATCGAGTAGCGCACGGTCCAGAAGCCTCCACCCCCGCGAGTCGCGCCCTCGACGACCGCGGGGCCCGGGGCCGTCATACAGACCCGATGCAACTCCATGTACCGGGCCCGGCTGATGACTCGTTGGCTCGCGGAGTCCCATCGGTCGTAGACCGCTCCGTCCCTGTTGGCCGAATAGTCCTCATTGAACTGTCGGGCGATGAGGAGCAGGGCCCCGGCGGAACGGTCATCGGACCGCCCTGGGTTGGAGTCGCGGCTCGCAGAGATCCCCACAACGGTGGCCAGCGCGGCCGCGACGACGAGCGCAACGAGGCCCAGCCGTCTTGATCTCGTCACGCCGACGATTCTTCCACAGCGCGAATCAGGTCCCCCGGCGCGCAGAGTGGGGGTCGGGGCGGCGAACGTCGAGGATGCCAGGCTCGAGTGGCCGTCAGCGAACTGCCGGGTCGTCGGTAAGTTGAGCGCCCGACGAGACAGGAACAGAGCACGACGGTACCATCGAGGATCGGGCGACGAGTCCACCCCTCGACGGATCAGCCACTCCGGCGAGAAGCGAGAGGAACATGTTGAGCACAGTCACTTCACCTCCGAGCGCGGCACGATCCTTGAGGGTTCGCCTCCTTCGCACGGTCGCGGGACTGGCAATGGCGGCGTCGGGATCGTTGCTCTCGAGCGGCGCTGGCGCGAGTTCGGCGCCAGTCCTGCTGAGTGAGAGCAGCAACGGTCACGTGGTCTCCGTGAGCCCAGGTGCCCACTTGACGCTCACGCTCCACAGCACCTACTGGTCGATCCCCACGCTCGCAACGTCAACCGTGGTCGCCCGGGTCGGCACGACGAAGACGGTCGGCGTGCTCCAGGGATGCGCTCCCGGTCAGGGCTGCGGAACGGTCACGGCCCACTACGTCGCCACCAAGGCGGGAACGGTCCGCATCCGTGCGACCAGGACCACCTGCGGCGAGGCGATGCGCTGCACCGGGGACAAGGGTGTGTGGTGGGTGGTCGTGCGCGTTCGCTGACAGACTGGTCGGGACCAGACGATGGGAACGACCGCCATGACAGAGTCCGCCACGCTCGATGACTTCCAGCGAGGAACGTTCACCTCGTCTTCTGGACGAAGCCACGACGTCTACCGGCGGGGTTCCGGTCCCGCCGTCATTGTCATCCACGAGGTGCCCGGGATCACGCCGCTCGTCGCCGCGTTTGGACGAAAGGTCGCCGCGCGCGCCATGACCGCGGTCCTGCCCGACCTGTTCGGCACGCCCGGTCGGGCCGCGACCCTCGGTTACTCGGCGTCAACCATGGCCGGGGTCTGCGTGAGCAGAGAGTTCGCGGTGCTCGCCACCAACCGGACGAGTCCGGTCATCGAGTACTTGCGCGAGCTGGCCGAGCACGAGCACCGGACCTGCGGGGGGCCCGGCGTGGGGGCGGTCGGCATGTGCCTGACCGGGGGCTTCGCCCTCGCCATGAGCGTCGATCCGGTGGTCGTCGCGCCAGTGCTCAGTCAGCCCTCACTCCCACTCCCGGTGAGCGAGAGGCACCGACGTGCGCTCGGGCTTTCCGACGAGGACCTCGCGGCGGTGAAGAGGCGCGCCGACGACGGACTCTGCGTCATGGGTCTTCGCTTCCGGGGCGACAAGAAGTCGCCGAGCGAGCGCTTCGCGCGGCTTCGCGATGAACTGGGTGAGAACTTCATCGGCGTGGAGATCGATTCGTCGGAACCCAATCCCTGGGGCATCCGAAACTCGGCCCACTCGGTTCTCACCGAGGACTACTCCGACGCTCCCGGCTCACCCACTCGCCAGGCCCTCGATGGCGTCTTGGCATTCCTGGCGTCGCGGCTCGGCGTCGCACCGCGCCAACCCTGACTCCATCGTCAGTGCTCCTCACGGTCGCGAATGATGTGAGGCGTCCAGGGGCTCTGCACGCGGGACATTCGAGCCCACGGCGTCGTCGGTAGGGTTGCGTCATGAGACTGAGCACGGTGATCCTGCCCTCGCAGCGCTGGGGTGAGGCGAGGTCGATGTGGGGGCGCGCGGACGACTTCGGGCTTCACGCCGCCTACACCTACGACCACCTCTCGTGGCGCAACTTCCGCGAGAGGCCGTGGTTCACCATGATCCCGACGCTGGTCGCCGCCGCCGGGGTGACGTCGTCGATCCGCCTCGGCCCCCTCGTCACCTCCCCCAACTTCCGTCACCCACTGGTGCTGGCGAAGGACCTGCTGGCGCTCGACGACGTATCGGGCGGTCGTCTGACCATCGGCGTCGGCTCGGGCGGCACCGGTTTCGACGCGACCGCTCTGGGCCAAGATCCCTGGTCGCCGGTCGAGCGCCACCGGCGCTTCGAGGAGTTCACGCGATTCCTCGACGAAGTGCTTCGCGAGCCCGCGACCACGCTCGAAGGCGCCTACTACCGGGTCATCGACTCACGCCAGATCCCCGGCCCGGTGCAGTCGCCTCGACCACCGATCTACCTGAGCGCACTCGGACCAAAGACGATGGCCTTGACCGCGAAGATCGCCGACGGATGGGTGAGTCTGAGCAACGCGTCGAGCGCTCAGCCCGGTTCGACTCTCTCGTCGGTGAAGAAGCAGGTCGCCGCGATGAACGAGACCCTCGCACAGCATGGGAGGGCCAAAGATTCGATCGAAAGGGTCTTCCTCGACTTCGAGGGTGACGAGAATCCGCTCGAGTCGTTCGAGGCCTTCATCGACTGGGCCGGTCGCTATCGCGAACTGGGATTCGACGAACTCGTCGTCCACTGGCCCATCGCCGACTCACAGTTCGACAACGATCCCCACGTCTTCGAGAGGATCGCCACCGAGGGTAGAGAGATCATTCGCGGCTGGAGTGCTTGAGACCCGATCTGCTCGATCCCGGTCAACCGCCCTCCGGGGCGCGCTGTCGCCGAGAGTGTTCGCGTCGCACGGTCTAGAGTTCGAGCGACACTCGATCGAAGGAGGCGTGGTGAGCAGACCGATTGCGGCCGTGACGGGCGCGGGGTCAGGGATCGGAGCGGCCATCGCGAGCAAGCTCGGCGAACGTGGCTACCACGTAGTGGTCACCGACATCGACCTGGCGAGCGCCACCCGCACCGCCGCGAGTATCGAGAGTGCGCAGGCCCACCAACTCGACGTTACGAACCCCGCCGAGTGCGACGCGCTCGTGAACGCGGTGGTGTCCGAGCACGGGCGCCTCGACGTGTGGGTCTCCAACGCCGGCGTCTCGAAGATGCAGCGCTTCGTTGACGTCTCGCCCGCGGACCTGGCCCGGAACTTCGAGGTCAACACCTACGGCGTCTTCTACTGCGGCCAGTCGGCGGCCAGGGCGATGATCGCGCTCGGCCAGCCCGCCTGCATCGTCAACACCGCGTCGATGGCGGCCAAGGAGGGCGGCGTGATGTTCCTGTCCGACTACGTCGCGAGCAAGTTCGCCGTTCTCGGACTCAC
>JADGOJ010000038.1 GCA_017883045.1 Acidimicrobiales bacterium | reverse complement strand
TCGCCCACGGGACTCGACTTCGATCGCCTGCTCGAGGCGTCGAACTTCATCACCTCCAAGTTGGCGATTCCGACTCCGGCGCTGCTCGGCCGAGCCGGCTGGTTCCCGGCCGCCGAGTACCCCGAGGCACTACCCCGCAGTTAGGACTCGAGGACCCGGGGTTTGATCCGGGGGCGCTGGGACTCGAACGCCGCGATCGCGTCGCCCGACGTGAGCGTGATCGCGATCTCGTCGAGTCCGTTGAGCAGCTGCCAGCGGACGTAGTCGTCGATCTCGAAGCCCTCTTCGAATCCATCGCCGGCGGCGACGGTGCGCCGCTCGAGGTCGATGGTGATCAGCGCCCCCGGGTTCGCGTCGAGATAGTCCCAGAGCCGTTCGACCTTCGATTCGGCCAGCTCGACGGCCAGCAGCCCCGACTTGCCCGCGTTCGTTCGAAAGATGTCACCGAAGCGCGGCGCGATGACGGCGCGGAATCCGTAGTCCTGCAGCGCCCACACCGCTGCTTCGCGCGACGAGCCGATGCCGAAATCGGTTCCGGCGACCAGCACGGTGGCGCGGGCGAACGTCGGCTGATTGAGGACGAACTCGGGCGACTCGCGCCACGCGACGAAGAGACCGTCGCCGAAGCCCGAGCGCGTCACCCTCTTCAAGAACCTCGAGGGCAGGATCTGGTCGGTGTCGATGCTGCTCATGCGAAGCGGAGCGCCGACGCCCTGGTGGACAATGAACGGTTCCATCATGATCCTCCTCGTCCATGAAAGCCGTGGCCCGCGAGCTCGCCCGCGAGCTCGGACCTCGAGACACGGTGACCGGCCTCGCGGCGACGACCACTACACACGTCGCGCGTTCTCACGATCGCCCACGGCGAGGTAGTGCTCGAGTCCGACGAGCTCGTTCAACTCGTCGAGGCCGTACATGCGCTCACGCCAGGCCAGCGCATTGCCCTCGCGACGCAGGTCGACCATGAACTCCTTGATCGCCTTCGCCGCGATCCGCAGGGGGGTCGTCGGGTAGATGACCAGCTGGAATCCCAGCTCGTGGAACTGCTCGGCCGGGAGCGACGGCGTGCGGCCTCCCTCGCTCACGTTGGCCATCAGCAACCCCGGAACGGACGTGCCGATCCGAGCCAGATCCTCCACCGACGCCGGCGCGTCGATGAAGACCATGTCGGCGCCGACCTCGCTGAACCGCTTGCCCCGTTCGATGGCTTCGTCGATCCCCCGCGGCGCCAGCGCGTCGGTTCGCGCAATGATCACGGTGTCGGGGTCGCGGCGGGCGTCGACCGCGGTCGCGACCTTGCGCACAGCCTCGTCGGCGTCGATGACCTCCTTGCCCACCATGTGGCCGCACTTCTTGGGCCACACCTGGTCCTCGATCTGGATCGCGGAGACGCCGGCGGCCTCGAGCAACCTGACGTTGGCGTACACCGTGGTCACGTCGCCGTACCCGGTGTCCGCGTCGACGATCACGGGCAGACTGGACACGCGCAGTATGGCGGTCACCGCATCGAGCAGTTCGCCCGCCCCCAGCAGTCCGATGTCGGGGAGTCCGTGACGCCAGGCGGCGATGGCGTAGCCGCTCAGGTACACGGCCTCGAATCCCGCGCTCTCAATGGCGAGCGCCTCGAGGGGCGTGCCAGCACCGGGCACCACGAGTGACTGGTCGTCACGTGCCAGGAGTTGACGAAGGGTGCTTGCCTTGTTCATTTCATTGTCCTTTGATTTGCGATCGTGCAAGAGCCCGAGTTCACGGAGTGCCCGCCGTGCCGGGTAGCGCCGCCTGGTCGAAGACGATGACCTGGCGCAGGGCGTCGCCTCGCTCGAGTGCGTCGAAGGCGGCGTTGATGTCGCTCAGGCGGATCTGCGAACTGACCAGGCGCTCGATCGGGAGGCGACCGGCTCGCCACATGTCGACGAAGAGGGGGATGTCGCGGGCGGGAACGCAGTTGCCCAGGTAGCTGCCGATGACCGAGCGGCCCTCGGCGACGAGTCGAAGGGGCGAGAAGCGCGCCAGATCGTCGGGCGCCGGAAGGCCGACCACCACCGTCCGACCGCCCGGTGCGGTCATCGACACCGCGCTCTCGAAGGCCACCGACCGACCGACCGCCTCGATGACCAGATCGGCCTTGACCCCGAGCGCGAGCGCCTCGTCCGGCGTGTAGGTTTCGTGAGCGCCGAGTTCCTTCGCCAGCACCAGCTTCTCGGCGTTGGCGTCGACCCCGATCACGCGAACGTCGTCGTGGGCCAGTCCCACCAGCAGCGCCGCCATCCCGACTCCGCCCAGACCGACGACGAGCAGTGTCTCGCCCGGCTGGACGCGACCCGCGTTGATCACGGCTCCGCCGCCGGTCAACACCGCGCAGCCCATCAACGCCGCGACCTCTGCGGGAACGTCGCTCGCCACCGGTACGACCGAGCGACGGTCGACCACCGCGTAGCTGGCGAAACCCGACACCCCCAGGTGGTGGTTGACGGTCCGCTCGCCGTCGTGGATCCGTCTCGCGCCGTCGAACAGTCGACCCTCGTTGTTGGCGACGCTGCCGGGTTCGCACGGCGTCTTGCCGTTGCTCGCGCAGGCGTCGCACTGCTCGCAGCGTGGCAGGAACGACATGATCACGCGTTGACCAACGGTGAGGTCGTTCACGTCGTGGCCCAGCTTCTCGATGATGCCGGCGGCCTCGTGGCCGAGCAGCATCGGCACCGGACGGGGACGAACCCCGGTGACGACCGAGAGATCGGAGTGACAGACGCCCGCCGCTTCGATCCTCACCAGGATCTCGTTCGAGCCAGGTTCGTCCAGCTCCAGATCGCGCACCACCACCGGGTGCGATTCCACGAAGGGGCCCGGTGCCCCCATGGTCTCCAGGACGGCGCCGGTGATTCTCATCGCACCTCTCCCGCTGTCAGTTCCTCACGCCGCTCCACGTCGAGATCGGCCGGGGACGCCAGGCGCCCGGCCACGGCCGTCGCGGCGGCCACCGCCGGTGAGACGAGATGCGTCCGTGCTCCGGGGCCCTGGCGTCCCTCGAAGTTCCGGTTGGACGTCGAAGCCGTCCGCTCGCCGGGTCCCACGATGTCGGGGTTCATCCCGAGGCACATCGAACAGCCCGCACCGCGCCACTGCGCCCCCGCGGCGGTGAAGACCTCGTCGAGACCCTCGTCCTCGGCCTGGCGTTTCACCGCCATCGAGCCCGGAACGACGAGCAGGCGAACGCCGTCGGCCACCTTCCTGGCGCGAAGGACCTCGGCCGCAGCGCGCAGATCCTCGATGCGGCTGTTGGTGCACGACCCGATGAAGACGATGTCGACCGCGACGTCTCGCATCCGAGTTCCTGGCGCGAGGTCCATGTAGGCGAGGGCCCGTTGGGCGGCCGAGCGTTGCTCCGGGTCGGCGAATTCGTCGGGCGACGGCACGGCGCCGCTCAGGGCGACGCCCTGGCTCGGATTCGTGCCCCACGTCACGAAGGGCACGACCGCGGTGGCGTCGAGTTCGATCTCCTCGTCGAACACGGCCCCGTCGTCGGTGCACAGCGAACTCCAGTAGGCCACCGCCTCGGCCCACTGGTCTCCCGACGGTGAGAAATGTCGGCCCCGCAGGTACTCGAATGTCGCCTGGTCGGGCCCGACCAACCCAGCTCTCGCACCCCACTCAATCGACATGTTGCACAGCGTCATCCGCTCTTCGATGGAGAGGGCGCTGATCGCCTCGCCCCGGTACTCGACCACGAATCCCTGACCGCCGCCGGTGCCAACCTTCGCGATGAGCGCCAGCGCCAGGTCCTTGGCCGACACCCCGAGCCCGAGTCGGCCGGTGACGTTGACGGCCATCGTCTTGGGCCTTGCTTGAGCCAGCGTCTGGGTCGCCAGGACGTGTTCGACCTCACTGGTGCCGATGCCGAACGCCAGCGCGCCGAGCGCGCCGTGAGTGCTCGTGTGGCTGTCGCCGCAGACGATCACCATCCCGGGCTGGGTCAGTCCGGTCTCGGGCCCGATGACGTGCACGATGCCCTGGCGCTCGTCGCCGAGCCGGAAGTTCGTGATAGTGAACTCCTCGCAGTTGCGCCGCAAGGTCTCGACCTGGAGTCGACTCGTGGGCTCGCGAAGTTCGAGGGTGTCCGTCGGGACGTTGTGGTCCTCGGTCGCGATCGTGAGGTCCGGTCGTCGCACCGGGCGTCCCTGCGCGCGAAGTCCGTCGAAGGCTTGGGGGCTCGATACCTCGTGCACGAAGTGCATGTCGATGTAGAGCAGGTCGGGCCGGTCGGGGCCGCGCGAGATCGCCTGGCGGTCCCAGATCTTCTCGACCATGGTACGGGGCTGGTCGCCGGAGGCTCTCGAGGTCATCGCGCGTAGACGGCGGCCGCGAGTTCGTGGGCATCCAGCTCGTCGCGTTCGATCGTGCGCACGATGATTCCGTCGGACATCACGTGGACCCGGGTGCAGAGATTGGCGAGGTCGTCGTACTCGACGGAGCTGACGACGATCAGCGCTCCACCCTTCGCCAGGGTCGTGAGGTGGTGGAACACGTCGCGCTTCGCGCCCACGTCGACGCCCTGGGTGGGCTCGTGCAGGGCGAGCACCGACGGTCGGCCGATGACCCACTTGCTGATCAGCACCTTCTGCTGATTGCCGCCACTCAGCTTCGAGAGCAACACGTCGCTGCGTTGGGGGGACACTCCGAAGTGCTCGATCTGCTCATTCACCGCCGAACGCTCGCGGCGATGATGGATCAACTTGCCGAAGCGAGTGAACGAGGAGATCGAGGGGATCGTCATGTTCTCGATGACCTTGAGGGTGGTCGCGCCGCTCGAACCCTTGCGGTCGGCCGGCAGCAGGACGATTCCCTTGTCGATCGCCTTGCGGCTGGTGAGTGTCGATGCCTCGATCAGCTCGCCGCGGATCTCCATCCACCCCGCCGAGGCCGGCAGGGCGCCGGCGATCAGGTAGGGGATCTTGTCATAGCCACTGCCCGGCAGCCCCACGAAGCCCACTATCTCTCCGGCGTTGCCGATGAAGTTGGCGTCGGTCACCTCTTCGCCGACGAGACCGACGATCTTGAGGACCGGCGTGCCGATCGGCTCGGCGTAGTCGGGGTACATGTCCTCGGGCGGGCGTCCGAGCATGAGCTTGATCAAGTCGCGCTCCGTCTGATTCTCCGTCGAGATGTCCGCCACCAGACGGCCCGCTCGCAAGATGACGGCTCGAGAGCAGTACTCGAGGACCTCGTCCAGGCGGTGCGAGACGAACAGGACGCTGATGCCCTCCTGCGAGAGACGGCGCAGGACGCTGAACAGCCGCTCGACGCCGCTCTTTGGCAGGTACGCGGTGGGTTCGTCAAGGACCAGCAAGCGCGATTTGAGGCTCTCTCCGGCTTCGATGTCCGCGAGGCCTCGAGCGATGACGACGAGCGCCCGCTCGGTGACGGTCAGATTGGCGACCTTCGTGCGCGGTGAGACGTCGAGGCCGACGATCGAGAGGATCCGTCGCACCTCCTGCTCTTCGGTCTTCCACATGATCCGGTGGCCCAATCCGGTGGCGAACTGCTTGATCCGGAGATTCTCGAGGATCGTCAGCGAATCGATCAACGCCAGGTCTTGGTGGATGAACGCCAGGCCGGTCGACGAGGGGCCCTCGTCGAGCGAGTGGGTGATGTCTCGCTCTCCGACGTAGACCTCCGCACCCTCGTCGGGAGCGTGGAAACCGGAGAGCACCTTGATGAGCGTTGACTTGCCACTGCCGTTCTGGCCGATGAGCGCCACGATCTCACCTCGCTGGATGTCGAGGGAGACATCGCTCAACACCGTGATGCCGCTGAACGACTTGGAGACGTTGCGCACGCGGACCGCGGCGGTGGTGGCGTCAAGTTGCTGGGTCATCTCGTCTCCTTTGGCGCATGCTGCCCATGGGCCGAGGGACGCGGGCGCCACTCGGCGCCCGCGTCTCCCTGGTCCCTACTGCGATTACTTTCCTTCGTTACTTCTGCCAGAGCGCCGTGAACTTGGCCTTGTAGCCGGTGTAGCCGTACCACTTGTCCTGGTTGGCGCCCACGATCAGCTTCTTGGCGTTCGCCGAGGTGAAGACGCGCAGACCGATGTGGTAGTTCTGCACGGGGGTCATTCCGTCCAGCACGCGCATGATCTGGTCCGCAATGGCGTACGAGTCCCACGTGTTGTCGCCACCGATGTCAAACTTCAGACCACTCTTGGGGTCCTTCAGCAGCTGCACGATGCCGTCGCTCGCGTTGAACGCGCCCACGTTGACCTTGCTGCCCGCACCGAGGGTGCGAATCGCCGTCAGGCCGGGCAGCGCCTGGCCGTCGTAGAGCGGCATGATGTACTTGCGCGACGGGTCGGTGTTGATGATCGACTGGAACAGCGTCGGGATGCCCGCCGCCCACTGGGCGATCTGGACGTCGGCGACCTTGAGGCTGCACTTCGGGCACAGGGCCTTCACCTCGCGAGTCGTTCCGCCAGCCTGGGCGGGCGAAGCGGGCACGTCACTCGACGTGACCAGGGTCCCCTTGCCGTGTCCATTCGAGTTCGAGATGAACCAGTCAGCGATGAGCTGACCGACCTTCACGTAGTCGAAGGTGGCCGAGGCGTCCGCGCCCCCAGCGAGATTGCCAGGAACACCGTTGTTGACCGCGATCACCTTGATGCCGGCGGCGTGCGCCGCGGCGATCTGCGTGGCGAACAGGCTCAACGGCAGCGCAATGATCGCGACCACCTTGGCGCCCGTCGCGAGGGCCTGCTGGAAGCCGGCCTGCGCGGTCGCGATGTTGCTCTGGGCGTCAACGATCTGCATGTCCACGCCCGCGTACTTCGAGAGCAGACCCTTGATGGTCGTCGACCAGTAGTGCAGCACCGGGATGCCTTCATTGGCACTGATGTACACCACCTTGTCGCCACTCAAGCCCGTCGTGTGCAGTGGCGCTGAGGGCCCCTGCCACTTCGCCGGCGCCAGGTAGGCGTTCAGCCGAGCGGTCGCGGCAGCGACGCCCTTGCTGGTCGAGATGGCCGAAGCGGGGCCCGCGGCGGTGAGGCTCAAGCCCAACACCATGGCCGCAGCCGCACCGGCCGTCGCCAGTCGCCGAGTGACGCTCGCGCGCACCGGCCTTTCAATTGAATACTTCATTGTTTCCCCTCCTAGTTGGTTGATACTGCATTGGCACTGCTGGTGTTGTGAGAAAGCAACTCTGGTCTCGCCCCACTCCCTCGTTGGGCCCCTCCGCTCACGCCAGACGTCGTCCGGCAAGGTGGCTGAGTGACACAGCGACTACGAGCGATCCTCCGTAGAAGACCTGTCCTGGCCACCCGGCGTAGCCGAGATAGTCCAGTCCGGTGATGCCGGTGACGAGGAAGTACACGGCGGCAAAGGTTCCCACCGCGTTGAATCGACCGGGAACGATCGCGGTCGAACCAAGGAACGCCGCGGCGAAGGCCGGCAGTAGGAATGACGCTCCGCTCTGAGGGTCAGCGGCCTGGCTCAGTCCGGCGAGCATGATGCCGGCCAGACCCGCGATGGTGGAGGTCGCGATGAGGCCGCCGGCGCGGATCCGGTTCACGCGAAGACCGGCCAGCCGCGCCACCTCACGATTCTCCTGGACGAAGATCATCCGGCGCCCGAGCGGCATGTGTTGGAGGATGAACCACGTCACGACGGTCAAGATGAGACCGAGCCAGAAGGGTAGGGCGAGACCGATGATCTGATGGGTCAGCAGGTTCGTGAAACCGATCGGGACGCCGGTCACCACCACCGAGCCGCTCACGGCGAGGGTCAGACCGGCGATCAACGTCCCCGAACCGAGCGTGATGATGATCGATTGCACCCCCAGATAGACCGATAACAGGGCGTTCACGCAACCGACCAGGAAGCAGACGGCGAGGGTCACCACGATGGCCAGCACCACGGGCCAGTGGTGGCGGCCACTCAAGACCGCGAGCAGCGTCGACCCGAGACCGACCAGTGAGCCGACCGAGAGGTCGTACTCCCCCACGGCCAGCGAGAAGACCAGCCCGATGGCCGTGATCAAGATGACGGACTGGGTGCCGAAGATCAGTTGCAGCGTGGAGAACCTCGGGAAGGTCTGGGAACGCAGCACCGAGAAGAACGCGAAGATCGCGGCCCACGCGATGATGACGCCGTATCGCTGGAGGAACTGACCGATCGCTCCGCCGGTAGTGGGTCCGGCCAGCGTCGTCTCACTTAGTGACGTTGACTGGTCGTCGCGCTTCTTGCCAAGGATCGTCATGATCAGTCATCTCCAGGGAGTGAGGAAAGGTAGCTGACGGCTTGGCGTTCGCTGATGACGTCGGCGTACTTCGCCTGCAGGTCGTAGAGATTCGCCTCGTGCGGACCGTCGGATCGATCGCCCACGGCGTCGCGCACCACCTTGGGGATGAAGCCGTGCTGAATCGCGTCGACGCCGGTCGCCCGCACGCAGCCGCTCGTGCTGACCCCGGTGATGAGCAGGGTGTCGACGCCGCTCGCCTGCAGCGTCGCCGCCAGCGAGGTTCCACTGAAGGCGCTGGCGTACTGCTTCACGATGACGAGCTCGGTGGGCAGGGGCGCCACTTCGGGCATGAGCTCGTTCATACTGTTCTCTCCGATGAAGCCTCGAAGCGCCGGGATCTTCCTGACAAAGACGCCGCCGTCCACGCCGCCGGGGCCGAGCACCACCTTCGTGTGAATCACGAGGACCCCCTTTTCGCGCGCGGCCTCCAGGATCCTGCTCGCCGAGTGAAGACAGTCATTCGAAGGGAGGAAGAGTTGACTGCCCTCTTCGAAGTACGCGTGCATCAAGTCGATGAGAATCAGGGCCGCCCGATTGCCGAACGGCAAGTCTCCCCCGAATCCTTCGGCAATGTCGGTCACGACCAGCTCCTAACGGCGGATCGGTGGCTTCGGCGCGGGCAAGCCCGTTTCCTCGAAGCACCGCTCCAGAATGGTGGCGAGGGGTGGGCCCATGTCGAAGGTGGGCAGCGGGGTCGGCCGCTTGGAGGCGAGCTCCTCGCGTAGCTCCTGGCTCTTCACGTGATCGACGGTCCCCTCGTCGTCGCAGACGACGCCGTAGTTGAGGGCCCCTTCGGTCGTGACGAGTCCACGTCGGACCTCGAGGCCGACGAGCTCTGGTTCGCGGATCAGCGGGTCGCCCCAGCCGCCGCCACCCCACGTGACGAAGTGCAGCACGTCACCGGGGCTGACCGGCACGTCGATCACCTTGCTCGGGATGACCTCGCGCGTGCCGTCGACGCGGTCGATCCACTTGCGCCCACGAGCGCCCGGTTCGCCACCGTTGACGCCCCACGGATAGGTCAACCAACGGTCGTCGTGGATGGCGATGGTGCCCGGCTCGAGGAACCGGTAGGCCACGTCGACCCCGTTGCCGCCGCGGTGCAGGCCCGCCCCTCCGGTGTCGCTCAACGTCTCCCAGCGCTCGATGCGCAAGGGGTAGTACGACTCGAGGTACTCACACGGAATGTTCACGAACGAGGGCCACAGCGAGTGACCGTCCGGGCCGTCGCCGATCGGACGTCCGGGGATCCCGCCGAAGCCGATCGAGTACAACTGGAACCACTCGCCCTTCTGCTCGCCCTCGCTGTAGTTGCCCGAGTACATGAAGTGCGGCGAGGACGAGAATCCTGCGGCGTTCAAGAGGTCGGGGTTCGTCTGGCCCAGCAGTCCGCCGAAGAGGTCGAAGACGCGGCCGATGCCGTGGTTGCGGGCGTTCAGCGCCGCCGGGTACTTGGGCTTCCAGAAGGAGTCGTCGGGGATGATGACGTCGACCAGCGGGTAGAACCCGTCGTTCCAGAGGATCTGGGGGTCGGCCACCGTGATCATGTAGATGCCGAAGAACATCCGAACGAGGTTCTCGTTGATGTAGTAGTTGATCGGGCCTTCCGCTTGGGGACTGCTGCCGCTGAAGTCGAGCAGGACCTTGTCGCCGGTGCGGGTCAGGCTGAGCTTCAGCTCGTAGGGTCCGTAGCCCACACCGTCGTCACAGATGTAGTCCTTGAACGCCAGGGTCTCGCCTTCCTTGAACACCATCGCGAGGAGCGTCTTCATCGCCCGGTAGTTGCGGTCCAAGAGCGCGTTGAGCGCCGAGGTGTACGTGTCGACGCCGAAACGCTGGCACAGCTCTTGGATTCGACGGCTGGCGGTGCGACACGCCGCGACGAGCCCGTTCAGGTCGGCACGGTTCCAGTCGGGCTTGCGGACCTGGTTCAAGATGATCTTCAGGGAGTCTTCGGCGAGGACGCCCTTGTTGTACAGCTTGAAGGGCGGGATGATGACCCCCTCTTCGAAGATCGTGCGGGCGTTGGTCGGCATCGACGCAGGCGTCTTGCCCCCCACGTCACTCATGTGACCGAACATCGACGACCAGCCCACGATGCGGCCCTCGAAGAAGATCGGCATCACGATGAGCCAGTCATTGGCGTGGCTGATGGCGGCGCCGCACGAGTAGGGGTCCGACGTCAGCAGGACGTCGCCCTCTTCGATGTCACCATCGAAGTTCTCGAGGAAGTCCGGGATCGAGAGGCCGAACTGACCGACGACCATCTTGCCCTCGGGGTCACCGATGAGCGGGAACTCGTCGTGCTGCTCGCGGATGCCCGGTGAGAGGGCCGTGCGGAACAGGACCTCATCCATCTCGTACCTCGCGTGACGGAGTGCGTTCTCCACCAAGTCGAGCGTGACGACATCGACGTCCACCGCCTTGAGCGGCTGGGTTGCAGTTTCGATAAGACGTGCCATTGTTGAAAACCCCCCGAGGTCTAGTTGCTGTTGGTAGGACGGATAAGGAGACTGCCGCTGTTGTGCACGGTGGCAGCGTGGTCAGGAAGCACCAGCGTGGTCGAGTCCATTTCGGTGATGATCGCCGGACCGGGAATCACGTTGCCGGCCTTCAACTTCACCCGGTCGTAGACGTTGGCATTGGCCCAGGCTCCGTCGACGAAGATCTCCGTCGCGGACGTGATTGCGTCCTTCGGGTCGACGCCGCCCTCTTCGATCGTGGTCGAGGACACGTTGGGACGCGGGCCGCTCGCCGTGGCGCGCACCGTCACCAGCTCGTGCTCGTTCTTCTCCAGCAGGAACGAGAACAGACGCTGGTGCTCGGCGTCGAAGGCGTGGCGCAGGGCGTCGAGACCGCCTCCCTTGCCGTCGAAGGCGTCGATGTCGACCACCACCGGGATCTCGAATCCTTGACCGTGGTAGCGCAGGTCGGCGGAGTACGTGAGCTTGAGATCGGACTCGGGAACGCCTTCGGCCAGCAACGAGCTTCGCGCGTTGTTGGCCCGTTCCTCGAGGATCTCGCGAAGACTGTCGTCGGTCAGTTCGTTGAAGCCGCGGACCAGCGTGCGCACGGACTCGTCGCGCAGGCTGGTCGTGGCGTCGCCGTAGGCACAGAGCACGCCGGGCGATGGTGGAATGATCACCGGCCACGCACCGGTCAGACGACCGATCGCGTTGGCGTGCAACGGACCGGCGCCGCCGAAGGCCACCAGGGCGAAGTCTCGCGGGTCGAAGCCCTGCTGCACCGAGACGAGGCGCAACGCTCCGAACATGTTCTCGTTGACGATGTCGATGATCCCCGAGGCGGCTTCCTCGACCGAGGTGAGCGACGTCGCATCGGCGATCGACTGCACCGCCGTGCGGGCAGCCTCGCGATCGAGCTTGATCTCACCGCCGGCGAGGTCCGTGGGCAGGTAGCCGAGCACGACGTTGGCGTCGGTCACCGTGGGCTCGGTCCCACCGGCCCCGTAAGCGGCCGGGCCCGGCGCCGCACCGGCACTCTGGGGGCCGACTCGAAGGGCTTGGGTGAGGGGTGGAACGTGGGCGATGGAGCCGCCACCCGCCCCGACCGTTCGCACGTCCACCGAAGTGGCTCGGACCTTGAGGTCGCCAACGGTAGTCTCACGTCCAATACGTGGCTGAAGATCCTGGACCAACGCCACGTCCGTGGAGGTCCCACCCATGTCGAACGTCAAGAAGTCCTTGAAGCCCGCCTGTTCGGCCACCCAGACCGCGCCGACGACGCCGCCGGCCGGCCCCGACATCATGACCGACACCGGGTTGTCCGCCGCGGCACGAGCCGAGATCAGGCCGCCGTCGCTCTTGAGAATGAAGAGCCGGCCGTTCGCGGCGCCGGACTTCATGAGCTGGTCTTCCAGTTTCTCCATGTAGCTCGCGACCTGGGGCTGCACGTAGGCGTTGGCCACCGTGGTGATGGCGCGCTCGTACTCACGCATTTCGGGCAGCACCGATGAAGAGACCGAGACCGCGATGCCGGGCATCTCCTCCGCCGCGATTTCGGCAACGCGCTGCTCGTGGGCGCCGTTGGCGTAGGAGTTGATGAGGCTGACGCTCAGCGCCTCGACGCCCTGCTTCTTCAACTTGCGCAGTTGCTGGCGAACGTCGTCCTCGTCGAGTTCGGTGACGACCTCGCCCTTCGAACCCAGACGGCCATGAACCTCGACCGTGTCCTCGAGAGCGGCGAGGGGCTCGGGCTTGGGCCAGATGATCCATCCCGCCAGGCCGCCGGGGACGAAGGAGCGCGCGATCTGGAGGACCTGGCGGAAGCCGTGGGTGGTGACGAGGCCGACTCGCGCACCCTTGCCCTCGAGGATCGCGTTGGTCGCGACGGTCGTACCGTGCAGAACGTTGGTCACCTGATCGAGCTCGATTCCCGCGAGCTTGCAGGCCTGATCGATTCCGCGAAGCACGCCAATGGATTGGTCGGCCGGAGTGGATGAGGTCTTCGCTCTGAACGTCTCGCCGGACTCCTCGTTCACCAGGAGTATGTCGGTGAACGTTCCCCCCACGTCAACACCAAGTCGATAGGTCATCTGCTTTTCCTCCCCTAAATGATCCCTGCCGAGTGGAGCGACGCAATCGCTGCGTCGTCCATGCCCAACAGGCCTTTGTAGATCTCTTCGTTGTTCTCGCCCAGCGTTGGTCCGACTTTTCGAACCTTGCCCGGTGTTGCTGACAGACGTGGAAACACGTTGTGCATCGCGAGCTCACCAATCTGCGGGTGAATCAGGCGAACTATGGCTTCACGAGCTTTGAAGTGGGGGTCGCTCATCATGTCCTTCGCACGGTAGATCCGTCCCGCCGGCACCCCATCGGCGTGCAACTTCTCGAGCAGCTCGTCGGCGTCGAGCTTCGACGTCCAAAGCGCGATGATCTGGTCCAGCTCTTCCATGTTGTGGCCGCGTTCGGCGTGACCCTTGAAGTGCTCGTTGGTCTTCAACTCGGGCTGGCCCATGACGTCGGCGAGACGACCGAAGACCGTGTCTTGGTTCGCCGCGATCAAGATCATCTCGTCGTCGGCGGTGGGGTAGATGTTGCTGGGCGCAACGTTGGGAAGGGTTGCGCCGCTTCGCTCGCGCTGGTAGCTGGCGACCTGCCATTCAGGGATCAGCGACTCCATCATCGCGAGAACGGCTTCGTAGATTGCCGAATCGACCACTTGGCCCTTGCCGGTTCGCCCGACGTTGTGTACCGCCACCAACGTGCCCAGGGCCGCGAACGTCGCCGCCAGAGAGTCGCCTATTGAGATTCCGGCGCGCGCGGGAGGCGTCGAGGGGTCACCGGTGACGTATCGAAGACCACCCATCGCCTCGCCGATCGCACCGAATCCGGCGCGAGCGGCGTACGGTCCGGTCTGTCCATAGCCCGTGACCCGGGTGACCACGAGCTTCGGGTTGATCTTCCACAACTCCTCAGGAGCCAGGCCCCAGCGCTCGAGGGTGCCGGGTCGGAAGTTCTCGAGGAGCACGTCGGCCTCGGCCACGAGGCGTCGAACAATGTCCTGGCCCTCGTGGGTGCGAAGGTCCGCGGTGACGGACTTCTTGTTCCGCGCGATCACCGGCCACCACAGCGACATGCCGTGGGACTTCTCACGTCCCCACTGGCGCATCGGGTCGCCGGCCACCGGGTCTTCGACCTTGATGATCTCGGCTCCGAAGTCACCGAGCAGCTGGCCGCAGAAGGGCCCCGCCAAGAGAGATCCGAGTTCGATGACCCTCAAATCGTCTAGTGGCAGCGCCTGTGTTGAAGTCACCCTCACGCTCTTTCGTATACAAAATCTGTCAGGCGTTACCCTAGAGCAGATTGATTTCTAGGTAAAGTAGCAGTCACCGCGGGGTACCACAAGTCAGGATTCGAAGAAATTGAAAGAATTCCATACAATCCCGAAATTCTCTGGTTACTGGTAGGTTCTGAGTCGAAATGGTCGTGAATCCTTCAGCGCCGAACGGCAGCCCCGATAGCGGGCACGCCACGTCACTCGCCTACTCGACGATTCGCGACCAGATCCTCTCGGGAGAGCTACCTGGTGGGCATCGACTGCGCGAAGACGACCTCGCCGCGATGATCGGCGTCAGTCGAACGCCAATTCGCGAGGCGCTGAGGAGTCTGGCGGCCGAGGGTCTGGTGACTCACGAACGCAACCGTGGCTTCCAGGTGGAGAGCTGGACGCTCAAGGACCTCGAGGAGGTCTACGGACTACGTTCGCTGCTCGAGCCCTACGCGACGGCACTCGCCGCGACCAGTGGACTGCTCGATATCGACGCGCTCGCGGCAATCGCCGATGCGATGGACGAAGCGATCAGTCAACCGAAGCTGGACGTCGAAGTCATCACCGAGCTCAACAACCGCTTCCACGACGCCATCATGGAGGCCTCGGGGAATCAGCGACTCCGGCTCCTCGTGATCTCGGTCGCCCAGGTCCCCATCGTTCGACGGACCTTCTCGCAGTACACGCCCGCGGATCTCAAGCGAAGCTTGGCTCAACACCAAGAGCTGGTCGAATCACTGCGCTCGGGCGATCCGGTCTGGGCCGAGGCGGTGATGCGCGCGCACATGCGACTGGGCTGGATATCCACTCAACGCAGATTCCACGGTGCGCAGCTGACCCTGATGTCCGATTCCGCTGACGTCGAGCAGTAGGACGACCGAGGGCGGCCAATCTCGCACTGGCCCTCCGCCGCGATCATGATCCCGAGATCGCCTCGAGCAGCCGAGTGCGCACCGTGCGCCAGGTCGGCACGAGGGCGCCGGCAATCGCGACGACGACCAGGAAGACGGCATCGCTGCGCAGTTCCGTGGTCGTGGGACTGAGGATCACTGGGCCGATGGTGAACTGGAAGGGGTGGTGGCGCACGACCGGGACCGCACCCCCGAAGAAGAGCCCGGCCCCGAGGAGCACGCCGAGCACCGCGAAGACGATGGCCTTCAAGAGGTAACTCAACGTGATGGCGGGACCGCTGATCCCGATGGCGCGTTCGATGCCGATGGTTCGTCGTCGATTGGCAAGATCGATGTAGGTCACGATGAAGACGGCGATCGCGGCGACGGCGAGGGACACCCCGTTGAGGATCGACTTGATGTTATTGAACGACCCCGTGAGGTCCTTCACGCTCGCCGCGAGACTCTGCCACGACTTGTAGTCGACTCCCGGGACATCCTTCCTCAGGTGGCTTATGACGCTCTGCTCGACGCCGACGCGATCGGTCCTCACGAAGATCGACGAGACCTTCCCCCCGAGGGTGGGGACCAGTTTCGAACCAGTGGCCGATGAGATGAAGGCCGAGATGTTCGCCTCGGTGAAGTTGGTGTCGTAGATCCCCCTGACCGTGAAGACGTGGTTCACGCCTCCCGTGAGAGTCACCGTGACGTGGTCGCCCACGTGCACGCTCTGCAGCGACGTGCCGTACGTCGCCAAGCGAGTCCGACTCGCTCCGGCGATGCCGACGCCAAGGACTATCTCGTTGGTGGCCCCGGGGTCGAGGAAGTGGCCCTCGATCATCGAACGAGGTGAAGTGAAGGTTCGCGCGTAGGACGCGGGGTCGACGGCGAGGACCGGCCAGGAATTCGTCCGATTCTCGAAACTGATCTGGCTGCCGACGAGCATCGTGGCCGTCGCGGCGACGACGTGCGGCGTCGACCGGACCTTCGCCATCAGGACGGCCGGGTCCGGGATCGTCACGTCCGAGCCGGCCGGAGTGATCGTGACGTTGGCGGTCACGTTGTCTCGTAGCGCGACCTCGATGTGATCGGTCGCGCCCTGGATCAGGGACGGCACGAAGAGCAGCTCGGCGTAGATCACGGCCATCATCGCCACGGTGAGGATCACGATGCCGTGGCTCCCGCGGGTTATGGCCCGTCGACTCAAGAAGAAGCCCACGCGCAGGGAGGACCACACCTGCATCAGGACTCCGACGCGGTCAGTGCGCCATCGCGAAGGTGGATGACGCCCCTCGCGTACTGGCGGTGGTCGAGGTCGTGAGAGACGAAGAGGATGGTGACGCCGAGCTCGCTGTTCATGCGTGCCAGCGCCTTCATCACCATCTCGCTGGACGCGCTGTCGAGATTGCCGGTCGGCTCGTCGGCGAAGAGGATCGCCGGGTCGTTCATCATGGCCCGCGCAATGGCCACCCGCTGCTGCTCACCGCCCGAGAGCTCTGATGGTCGGTGGCCCGCCCGGTTCCCGAGGTCGAGCATGGCCAGCAACTGCCTCGCTCGGTCGCGACACGCCCGCAGGGACCCTCCGGACATGAGCGCTGGCAGGTACACGTTCTCCTCGGCGAGGAGCTCGGGAAGCAGGGCGTACTCCTGAAACACGTACCCCAGGCGTTCGAGGCGCAGGAGGCGCCGACGGCTCTCGCGAAGTCGTGTCACCTCGACTCCCTCGAGGAGGACTTCGCCCGACGTCGGCGAATCGAGCAGACCGAGTTGGCGCAGCAGCGTTGACTTCCCCGAACCGCTCTTGCCCATGATGCACACCATGCTGCCCTGATCGATTCGAAACGTGATGCCACGCAGGGCTTGCACGGCGGTGGCGCCCGAACCGTATGTACGAGCGAGGTCGCGCACTTCGAGGGCCGGTGCGGTGCGGGGCTCGACGTCGCTCACGACGTGAGGCCCTTCACACGCGCGCACGCGCACCCCGAGGCCGGGGCCATGGTGCGCGATGGTCGCTCACCGGTCGGCGTCATTCGAACCCTCCCGCCCGACGGGCGCATGAGGTCACCTGCCGACCGTGCCCGTCCAATGAAGATTGTCGTTTCCGAGCGGCTCCAGGGAATAGGGCCGATAGTCATAACGGGTCGATTCGGCGCTGCCAATGGCGCTTCGCCCGATGCAGCGAGGGGGAATCGCGGCATCACCGACGTCCTTGGCCTTGTCTGGTGGTCGGTGGCGGCCCCGTCTCACGACCCCTTCGACGTCCGTTCACGACGGCGCAACATCGCGAGATCACCAAGTCCCTCTTGTAGCCTGAGTGGGTGAGTTCAGCCTGGGCCCGTTTGGTGGCTTTCAATCGGCGCCTGCCGGCGTGGGCCGCCCCGGTGCTGGTGATCGTGCTCGCGGTCTTCCTCGGCAACGCCATCTTCCTGACCGGACTCGCCGACAACAACCCGATCTCGTGGACCGCGAACATCTCCCAGGTCATCTGCCGCACGACCTGCGGGCGCACCATGATCGACCCCAACGTCGGCTACATCACCCAACCGCTCGGCCACCTCGCGGCCATGAACCTGCTGCACGGTCACCTGCCATGGTGGAACTACTTCGAGGGGTTGGGCCAGCCCCTCGCCGGAGAGATGCAGGCGGCCGCTCTCTTCCCCTTGACGCTGTTGTTCGCCCTCTCCAGCGGCCTCTTGTGGTTCCACATCAGCCTCGAGGTCATTGCCGGCGTCTCGACCTACTTCCTCGCTCGGCGCCTCGGGGTGCCCGCGGGCTTCGCCACCGTCGGCGGCGTGCTCTTCGCGCTCAACGGCACCTATGCCTGGCTCGGCAACGCCGTGCTCAACCCCATCGCCTTCATCCCGATGCTGCTGCTGGGTATCGAGATGATCTACGACTCGGCGGACAGCCGGTCGCGCAAGGGTTGGTACCTGGCGCCGATCGCCCTCGCGCT
>JADGOJ010000037.1 GCA_017883045.1 Acidimicrobiales bacterium | reverse complement strand
TGTGGCGCCGGATCGACGACTCTCGAGATCGCTCGACGGGTGGGCGACTCGGGCCACGTGCTGGGCCTCGACATCGCACCGGCGATGGTGGCCGCGGCGAGCGGATTCGCCTCGGCGCAGAAGATCGCCAACGTCACCTTCTCGGTCGCCGACGCGCAGGTCGAGCCCTTCGAGCCTGCATCGTTCGACGCCGCCTACTCGCGATTCGGCGTGATGTTCTTCGCCGACCCCAAAGCGGCATTCGCCAACATCCGCGCCGCATTGCGGCCGGGTGGCGTGCTCGCCTTCGCTTGTTGGGAGAACATCTTCGCCAACGAGTGGATGTTGGTGCCGGGGTCGGCGGTCGTATCCGTCACGGGATCGTTGCCCCCAATGCCCGGACCCGGCGAGCCCGGCCCCTTCTCGCTGTCCGATCGGGCCCAGATCGAATCACTGCTGCGCGATGCGGGGTTCGGCGACGTCGAGGTCACCTCGCAGGCGGAGACGATCGTCATGGGCGAGCAGGAGGTCGAGTCTCTCGAGTTGCTGAGTCGCCGGGTCGGGCCGGTGCGCGAGGCCCTGCGAACCGCCGACGCTGCGACCGCGGCGAGGATCGAGTCCGCCGTGCGAACGGCGATCCTCGATCGCGCGGTCGATGGCGTCGTGAGCCTCGCTGCCACGGCCTTCATCGTCAGCGCCCGCTAGGGCCGCACGCCCAGGATTCGTCCCCTCACGGCGCTGGGGCCGGGGGCGGTCGAGGCGGTGCGATCGGATCTCGAAGAACGCAAGATTCGGGTCGCGCCCGCACCGTCTGGCGGTGAGAATGTCCCTGGAGCAAGGTCGCGACGCGGACCGAGGCCAGATGACGAGAGGATGAGTGGTGACTGAGGCGCTCTTGACGAGACCGGCGACTGACTACGAACGCATCGCCCGGGCGATCGCCTTCATCACCAGTCGAGTGGACCGGCAACCCACCCTCGAGGAGGTGGCCGCGGACCAGCACCTGAGTCCCTTCCATTTCCAACGCCTGTTCAGTCGTTGGGCGGGGGTGACGCCGAAGAGGTTCTTGCAGGTCCTCACCGTCGAGCGCGCCAAGCGGTTGTTGGACGAGTCGAGACCGCTGCTCGAGGTCTCGAACTCACTCGGTTTGAGCAGTGGTTCGCGCCTGTACGACCACTTCGTGCGACTCGAGGCGGTCACGCCCGGTGAGTACAAGATGGGAGGTGAGGGCTTGACCATCGAATTCGGCGTCGGCGACACTCCCTTCGGATCGGCTTTCGTGGCCGCAACCTCGAGGGGCGTCTGCAATCTGGCGTTCCTCGACGACGATGGCGACGCGGCGCACGTGGCGGCCCTGTCGAAGAGATGGCCGAAGGCTGTCTTGCGCGAGGATGACCAACGCGCCGGCCGCCTGATCGGCTCGATATTCGCGACCGACAAAGAGCGCGACGGCCCCCTGTCGCTGCACGTAATGGGCACGAACTTCCAGGTCAACGTCTGGAGGGCGCTGCTCGAGATCTCGCCGGGGGCGGTCACGAGCTATTCGCGGGTCGCCGCGCGAATCGGCCGACCCGAGTCCGCCCGAGCGGTCGGGCGGGCGGTTGGCACCAATCCCGTCGCCTTCCTCATCCCGTGCCATCGGGTGATCCAGCAGAGTGGCGGCCTCGGTGGCTATCACTGGGGCGTGACGAGAAAGCAGGCGATCCAGGCGTGGGAGGCGGCGAGAAGCGAGTGAGCCGCGGCCCCTAGACCGACGGGTCCGGACGGCCGCTGGCACCGTGCGACCCAGAGCCGAACCTCACTGGCCCGTACCGACGGCGGAACGCCACGTACATGCCGCCTCCAGCCAGGATCGGCAGCCAGTAGGTCACGAGGCGGTACGCGAGGGTGGCGATGATGGCGCTGGCACTGGGCACCTTGGCCAGTACGAGCAGGCCGCTGAGGCTCGCTTCGACGATGCCGAGACCGCCGGGCGTGAGTGGCACCAACGCGATCACCGCGGTCGCGGCGTACGCCAAGAGCACCAGTGAAGGGTTCGGCCGCGCTCCGGTGGCGCGAAGGGCGCAGAGCAGCGCTGCGTAGTCGAGGCCGATGCGGCCCCCGACCAAGAGCACCGCCTCCCACCACCGTCGGCCCAGGTCCCTGCGAACGAGGTCGCGCTCGGCGAGTAGGCGCGCCCGCAGGTCGGTCGTCTTGGTCTTTCGCCGCACGACGTTCAACAGCCACTGCAGGGCGCCGGCCAGGTTGCGCAGAGCACCGTCGGACGTCAACAGCAGCGCGCACGACGCCACGATGAGCACGAAGCCACCGATGCCCAGGTACGCCGCGTGCTCCAGGCCGGGGCTGACGGGCACGCCGGCGACGATCGCGGGCAGCACGAAGACCGGAAGCATGAACAGCCCGGCGAGGCCGATGATCGACGAGGCCGCGAGGCCGCCCGCCGCCTGATCGGCGTCGATGCCCCCCATGGCGAGCATCTGGTACTGCACGCCCGCGCCGGCGACGTCGCCGGCCGGCAGCACGTTGGTGACCGCATTGCCGGCGGTCAGCGCGGCGACGACGGCGAACCACTGCTTGGTTCGCAGCACCAGACGAAGCAGTGCGATGGCGCAGACGAAGCTGACCAATTCGGCGCCGAGCATCACGAGCAGCCACGACAGTTCAAGGTGCTCGAGGCGCGGCCACGCCGACACGACCCGAAGCAGCGCGGGCAGTGCGACGTAGAACGCCACGCCGGTGACGGCGACGGCGATGGCGCGGCGAACCGGGTTCTTGGTCCTTCGCGGTGGGGTCTCGTTCGCTATCGCACCAATCTACGGCGTGAGGCATCGTCGTGAGCAGTGCGAGTCGACGTCGCCCCGGGTCGCGCGCTGCTGTTCGGACCTACCGTCGAATGCGGGCGCGGATCCCCTCGATCCACTCGGTCGCGGACTTGCGGGCCTGGGCCACTTCCTCGCGCCGATCGGAGGCCTCGTCGCCGGTAACCGGATAGGAGCCAAGGAACTTCACCCGAGCCAAGTGTGCTTGCAGGTCGGCGAGGCAGTCGGCCACGACGTCGTCGGCGACATGGCCCTCGAACTCGATGACGAAGCAGTAGTCGCCGAGGCCGCGCTTCGTCGGCCGGCTCTCGAGCTTGGTGAGGTTGATGTCGCGCGCCGCGAAGCGTCCGAGGATGCCGTAGAGCGAACCGGGGCGGTCGTCGTCTTGGAAGCACACGATGGTCGTGCGGTCATGGCCGGTGGGGGCGGCGACGGTGTCGCGCCCGACGACGACGAAGCGCGTCGCGTTGCCCGGATGGTCCTCGATGTCCGAGGCCAGGGAGACCAAGCCGAAGATCTCACCCGCGAGCGACGAGGCGACCGCGGCCCACGGCTGGTCCGACTCGGCAACCTCACGAGCGGCCTGGGAGGTCGACGTCGTCTGTTCGACCGTCGCGTTCATCGGGTGCAGGAAGTTGCGGCACTGGGCCAGGGCGTGAACGTAGCTTCGAACCATCGTGACGTCGCCGAGCGCGACGCCGGGCCGCGCCAACAGGTGCAGCCGGATCGGAATGACGATCTCACGCACGATCAACAGGTCGTGGTCGAAGACCAAGCCGTCGATGGTGGCTGACACCGTGCCCTCGATGGCGTTCTCCAGGGGCACCAGGCCCTGATCAAGGGTTCCGTCGGCGACCACGCCAAGGAGATCGCTCAACGAATCGCACGCAACGGCGTCGACACCCTCGATGGTTGAGACGGCTTCGTGCGAGAAGGAACCTTCGGGTCCGAGGTATCCGACGCGCACTTGTGCCATCAACGGATGATACTTCCGTTGAATAGGCGACCTGATCGTGCACAGCGTTCGCATGCGGCCCAATTGCGTACGATGGACAGGGACCAAATTCGAAAGGCCGTGCAATGGGCCACCAGATGTTTGAATACAACGCGAAGTTCGCGAACGAGGTCTTCGACTACTGCCGCGACCGCATGTCGATGGACCCGGTGCCGCTCGACTTCGGCGGGCTGCACCCGATCGATCCCGCCAGCATGGCGGACTTCATCCGGCCCGAGGGCCACGATCCTGACGAGATCTTCGATTTCTTCAAGCATTCCCTTGCCCCGGCGGTCGTGTCGATCGACTCGCCCGGCTTCCTGGCCTTCATCCCCAACGCCCCGACCAAGAGTTCGCTGCTCTTCGACATGGTCGTCGCCTGCTCGGGGCTGAACGGCACCAGCTGGCTCGAGTCCAGCGGCGTCGTGATGGCTGAGAACCAAGCGCTCACCTTTCTCGCCCAACTCGCCGGGATGCCCGACGGCTCGGGTGGCGCCTTCGTGTCGGGCGGCTCGCTCGGCAACCTGTCGAGCCTGACGGTGGGCCGCGACATCGGTCAATCGAAGCGTCCCCACCTCTCCCTGCACGACGTGCGCTTCGCGATCTCGGCGGACGCCCACTCGAGCATCGGCAAGGCGCTGCACGTGCTCGGCATCGAGCCGCTGTTGGTCGAGACCGACGACCACCGCTTCACGAGGGAGCATCTGGAGACGGCCCTCGCCAACGATCCCCACCCCAACACCGTGGTCGGCATCGTTGCCACCTCGGGCACCACCAACGCGGGGATCGTCGACGACCTTGAAGGTCTCGGCAGCTTCGCTCGAGAGCACGACCTGTGGTTCCACGTCGACGGCGCCTACGGCGGAGCCGCCCTGTTCTCGCCCAGCGAGCGACACCTCTTCGCGGGCCTGCGCCACGCCGACAGCTTCATCGTCGACCCGCACAAGTGGCTCTTCGCCCCGCTCGACTGCTGCGCCCTGATTCTGCGCGATCCCACCGTCGCACGAAAGGTGCTCGCCCAGCAGGCGAGCTACCTCGACATCCTGCACGAGGGCGACGACGAGGACTACGAGTGGAACCCCTCGGACTTCGCCATCCACCTCTCGCGCCGGGCCCGTGGGCTCCCGTTCTGGTACTCGCTCGTCACCAACGGCACCGCTGCCTACGAGACGGCGGTGCAGGCGGCCATTGACCTGGCCCGTCGAACGGTCGCGATGATCGACGAGATGGACCACGTGGAGATGGTCCGACCAACGAGTCTCTCGATCGTGCTCTTCCGGCGCACGGGATGGTCGGCCGAGCGGTACACGCAATGGAGCCATCAGCTGCTGCGCGATCAGATCGCCTTCGTGACGCCGACCAAGTGGGAGGGCGAGACCGTGGCTCGATTGGCCTTCCTGCACCCCGACACCACCGACGAGCTCGTTCGGCACATCCTCGAAACGATGCGCGACTAGCGGTCCTTCAGCAATGGGTCCGACGGGATTCGCGTCGGCTCCCCGCGTTGACCTTTGCGTCGCCAGGCGATCCCGCCGAGCGCCTCGAGCACGATCCGATTACCCAGGTAGGCCGTGATCTCCGCGTGGTCGTAGGGAGGCGAGACCTCGACGACGTCCACACCGCCGATCGGCACCTCCATCGCGATGTGACGCACCGCGTCGAGCAGCTGGCGACTGGTCAGGCCACCCGGCTCGGGCGTGCCGGTGCCCGGAGCCGATCCGGGGTCGACCACGTCGACGTCGACCGACAGGAACACGGCGTCGCAGTCGGTCATGGCGATCGCGATCGCCTCGCCGAGCACCTCGTCGAGCCCGCGCGACACGATCTCGCCCATCTCGAACGAGCGCATGCCCTGGGCCGCCATCCAGTCCAGCGTCTCGGGATCGGGCCAGTAGCCGCGCAGCCCGATCTGCAAGAAGCGGTCCCCGCGACAGGCGCCGGACTCGATAAGGCGGCGCATCGGGGTGCCGTGGCCGTAGAGCGATCCCATCTGCGTGTCAGCGGTGTCGGCGTGCGCGTCGAAGTGAATCACCGAGACCCGGCCCCACCCGACGTGGCGCGCGACGCCACTGACGTCGGGCAGCGCGATGGTGTGGTCGCCGCCGAGGATAATCGGAATGACGCCCGCGCCGGCCACGGCCGTGACGCGCTGCTCGAGGCGGTGAAGCGACTTCTCCGTCTCGCCCGAGGGCATCTCCACGTCGCCGAGGTCGACCACGCCCAGCTCGACCAGCGGATCGACGCCCAGAGCGAGGCTCGGGCGCATGCCGTCATGGGGGAGGTAGTCGGTAGTGCGCATCGCCTGCGGGCCGAAGCGGCATCCCGAGCGGTGCGACGTGCCCCCGTCGAAGGGGGCGCCGATGATGACCGCGCCCGCGTTCGACCACTCCTCCGATGCATCGGGGTCGGCGGCGGGGACGCCAAGGAACGTGGCGTCGTGACCGTACAGATTGCCTATGCGCATCGCGCTCCTCTGGCTCGGGGATGGTCCATTATCGCAAACGACCTAGGCGAAGGGCTGCGTCAACCCCGCCGCCAGCTCCCCGACGTGATTGACGTAGATCGACAGGTGCCCCTCGACGGGGAGGTGGCGAGGGGTCGCGGTCGAGATGTTGCGTCCGAGCCACTCCCCGTGCGTCGGCGGCACCATGAGGTCCTCGTCGCCGTACCAGACCTCGACGGGCACGGCGATGGCCGCGGGGTCGAATCCCCACGGGGAGAAGAACGCGCGATCGTCGTCGTAGAAGCCCCCGTAGCCCCTCGCGAACGCGTCGCGATTCGTCTGGGCGAACGCCTCTCGCACGGCGTCGTCGGCCAGGACCGCCTTGTCGGCGCCCGACAGGAGTCCGTCGTACAGTTCGACGACGTTGTCCGCGGTGGCCGTGCCGAACTGCGCGGCGGCTTCGGCGACGTGGGCTTCGTACGCCGGTCCCCCTTCTCGGGCGAGGGCGAACTCCTCGATGTTCTCCGGGCCCATACCCTCGGTCCAATCGAAGTCGACGTCGATCGGAACGACGCCGGCGAGCGTCACCGCGGCCATGCAACGGGGGGCGTCGAGCGCGGCGCAGGCCAACGCGTGCGGTCCGCCACCCGACCATCCGAGCGACACGTAGCGATCACGTCCGAGTGCGTCGAGCACCACGCGCAAGTCGTCCACCACCGAGGCGACGTCGCGGCCCTCGCGCCGCGAGGAGTTGCCGTAGCCTGCTCGCGACATGGTGACGAGGTAGAGCTGTCCGTCGTCGGCGAGTGGCCCAAGAGCCTCATGGTGCTCGCCGCGCCCGGAGTGCCGTGGTGGAAGAACACGGTTCGCGCCGCGGGGTCGCCAAGGGTGGCGATCTCAAGAACCCTCCCGCCGGGACCGTCGATCATCTGCTCGGCGTAGTCCATGATCCTCCGTTCGTCTCACCGACTCCCCACCCTACGCTGGGTCGATGCAGACGACACGCTCGATCTCGGTCACTCGATTCCTTCCGGCGCCGGCGTCGAAGATCTTCGATCTCCTGGCCGACCCGCGTCAACACGCGCTGCTCGACGGATCGGGGACGGTGGCCAAGGTGAGAAGGGCCCCGGAGCGCCTGTCTCTCGGCGCCAAGTTCTCCATGGACATGAAGATGGGCGTGGGCTACTTCACGACCAACAAGGTCGTCGCCTTCGAGGAGAACAAGTGCATCGCCTGGCACCACGTCGCGCGCTTCGTGTGGCGCTACGACCTCGAAGAGGTCGAGGGCGGCACTCGAGTGACCGAGTCGTTCAACTACGACAAGCCATGGGCCTTCGCGATCATCCGCACGGGATTCCCCGAGAGGAACCGCCTCGCCATGGAGCGGACGCTGGAGCAGATCGAGAAGATCGTCACTTCGTGACCGTCGGCTTCGTGACGGAGAGATGCGTGCCGCTGGCCAACAACTCCACCCAGGTCTGGCCCGGCGTCATTTCGATGGACTTCCCCGACGCCGTCTGGTAGGTCACGACGTCGGACTTGGACGAGCCCCGCGACCACGTGCCCACGATCTCCTTGCCGCCGGTGAAGATCGCCGCAGGTCCACTCCCCTGGAGATTGGCGTAGGACGCCATCGTGCCGATGCCGTTGACGTAGTTGACGAACATCACGACCACGTTCTTCGGTGACTCGCGCACGCCCGTGCCCGTGATGTCGGCTTTTCCGAACAACGTACGGTCCCACGACGCCGACGTCGCGTCCCACGTCCAGGTCACCGGATAAAAGCTCGGGAAGGGGACGACGAAGCTGGCCACCGAGGCCCCGACGGGGGGCTGAGTGCCGTGCCGGTACGAAAAGAGGGCCGGAGGCGGCACCGGCTTGCCGCCGAAGGCGAACAGCCCGGTCGCCACGGCGTAGAGGTTGTGCGGCGCGTACCGGGTGGGGTCGCGGAACATGGCGCTGCCGGCCGAGGACTCGTCGATCAACTTGACCGGCGCGGTCGCGATGCTCGCCACCGCGTACGCGGCGCCGCCGGAGTACGCGAAGATCCCGCCGAGCGGCCAGACGATCTGGGTGTCGGTCGGTCGGACCGACCTCACGGGACCGACCTTGGCGGGGGCTTGCGAGTTGAAGATCGCCGCCAGGCGCGTGATGCCGCCGTTGACGATCTCCTCGTAGACGACGTCGGCCCGGTCGACCCCCCACTGGGGCAGGGCGTCGGGGGTGTTCTCGACCTTGACGATCAGCGCTGGTCGCTTGACCGACAGTCCCGAGACGTCAGTCAGTCCGGTCAACGGCGCGACCGGATAGTGGGGCGCCGGCTTGGTCGTCGTAGTCGAGGTCGCTGGGGCCGACGACCCGTGCCGCTGGGTCAGAACGACGGCCACGACGGCCACGACGATGAGGATCGGCAGGCCGATGCTGAGTAGTTTGCGCATCCCTCAAAACTACTGAAAGTTCCGACTACGAAGTCGCCGTCGCGGCGCCCTGCACCAGTTCCTTGAAGATGACCGTGTGAGGCAGTTGGGTCTCGAGGCTCAGATGTTGCGAACCCTCGACGATCGACCAGCCGACCGCCAGGTAGAAGCCAAGCGCCGAGTCGCGCCCGTTGGCCCAAACCTGCTCGGCGCCGAGCGCTCGCAACTCCTCCTCGGCGAAGGCGAGGACCCTCGCTCCGTAGCCCCTCGCCTGGACGTCGACGTCGGTGGCCATGTAGCGAAGCTGGTAGGCCGCCCGCCCCGGGTTCACCGGCGAGGTCGAGGGGTAGAACGTGGCACTCACGACGAGCCGGTCGCCCTCGAATCCCCCCACGTGCACCGACGTCGACTCGTCGTCGCGAGGATCCGCGACCACCACCTCGGGATCGCCGCCTCGAAGGACTCGGCGACGAAGGTCGTGCAGGCTTCGAGCTCCGACGCGCTCGACCCTGAGACCGAGTTCAGTCAAGGTCCCGGACCATCGAGAGCAGCGTCATCGAGGGGTCGCGGTCCATGGTGATGACGTCACCCGTTGGCTCGAACCCGACCTTCTCGTAGAAGGCGCGGGCCCGCCCGACACTCGAGGTCACGTGAAGGTACAACCTCGAAGCGCCCAGGTCGCGGGCCCACTGTCCGACCGTCTCGACGAGCCGGGCCGCGATGCCGGTGCCCCGCGCCGCCGGCGTGACGTACATCCCGTACATCCAGTACGTACCCCGGTGCCGGTCGTTGGTGCCACCCGAGATCATCCCCACGACGTGACCGTCGCGCTCGGCGAGGAAGTAGACCGACTGCGACGCGGCGAGGCGCCAGCGCTCGTCGGACCACGTCACGGAGTTCTCGTAGGTCGATCCGTAGGCCTCGGGGGTGTCGAGAAGCGATTCGAGTCGGATCGCACGCAACGCTTCCCAGTCGGCGCCGGTGGCTCTTCGCACGATGATCTGCTCGTCACTCATGGAGGTACATCCACTCGGCCGCATTGCGCTCGCTCAGACTGCCGCCAGCGAAGTTCTCGCGCACTGCGTCGCGGTCCACGGCCGGTCGGTTCTGGGAGAGCTTGGCCTTGCCCTGGATCGACACCACGTCGATCTCGAGACCAACGATCGCCTTCAACTGACGTCGGAGGTACTCGCTCGACGAGTCGTCCACGTGCCACTGCGGCGAACGGTGCTCTTCGAAGGCCGCGGTCAGTGCGCGAACCTGGTCATCGAGCCACGTCGCGTCGTCGCGGACGTGCAGACGTCCGCGCACTTCGGCGATCACGTAGTTCCACGTGGGCACGACGTCGGGGCTGTCGACGCGACTCGGGTAGTTCGATGGCGATACGTAGGCACTGGCGCAGGGGAAGAGTCCCAGTACCTCGGACCCGTCCTGGGCCAAGCGCCACCACGGATTCGCCCTCGCCACGTGCGAGCGGATGGTGCGATGGTCGTCGCTCACGGTGACCGGGACGAAGACGCTTTCGAGCCCGCTGGAGGTCGAAATGACCAGCGACCCGGCCCCGGCCTCGCGCACGACCCGCCACGCGGCCTCTTCGTCGATGGAGAACTTCGCCGGGACGTACATCCCACCATTGTTTCACGACCGCTGGCATTCGTCGTCGGGCGTCGACGTCAGCACCGCGTCGAGTTTCACGAAGCTCTCGGCCCATGCTCGTTCACCGCCGACCCGGACCATGGCGTCGCGGTCGTCGAGCACGGGATAGGTAGTCTGCAGCTCCACGGTCGTCGAACCATCGTCTTCTTGGAAGGCGATCTCGTGATGCCATTGGACCGGCACGTGTTCGAGCTCCGTGCCCTTCACCCGGACGATGTCGATCCACTCGTCCGGGTGCTCCGCGAGGTTGACGACCATCGAGAATCTCGGGGGCGACGACATCGCGCAGAGTGACGACCATCGGATAGCGGGTGCCGTCGCCAGTCGGCATCACGATGCGGCACGCGCCGTGCTCTCGCAGGTCGAAGAGGCATTCGGGCACGGTGGCGTTGAACGGGCCCCCCCACGCGGGCCGGATCGTCGGCGCTCCACGCCTGGAACACCTTCTCGATCGGGGCCCCGAAGGCGCGGCGCCGGACCGTCGGGGGGCGGTCGTCCACCACGAGGAACTCCACCGTGTGGTCCGCCATCGCTCCCCCTCGAGTGCAGCCACGCCGGCGGCTCAGACCATCGGCGTTTCCTCGGCCCCGGGCTCGCGTCCGCTGGGCAACCGGGCCGAGTAGATCGAGTAGCCGTCGATCTGGCGCACCAGGAAGGTCGCGATCGCGGTGGCCGCCATCATGGGGATCATCAAGGAGAAGCCGTCGTGGGTGAGCTCCATCACGAGCACGAGACCGGCCAGGGGCGCCTGCATGGAGGCGCCGATCATCGCAGCCGCTCCCACGAGGGCAAATGCACCGACGGGGGTGCCCGGCCAGAGGTGGACCCAGGCCGCGCCGAGGAAGCCACCGAGGAGGGCCCCCGTGGCGAGGAAGGGGGTGAAGACCCCGCCGGCGGCGCCACTCGACAAGGTGAGCGCCGTGACGAATGGTTTGAGGGCGAAGAGGGCGAAGAGCAGTCCGACGCCGCCGATCCCGAGGAACGCATCGTGCGCCATGTCCTTGCCGTTGCCGAAGAGCTGGGGGTACCAGCAGCCGATCACGCCCACCACCACGAAGGCGAGCGGCATCGCCCACAAGATATGGAGGCCCCGTGCGCGGTAGTGCGAGACCCAGCCGATCAGCCGGACGTAGAAGACGGCGAGCAGGCCAATGACGACCCCCGCCACCAGCGACCAGACCATCAGCGAGCCGCTGAAGCGGTAGTTGGGGATGTCCGTGTACGTCGCGCCACGGGGCAGGTAGAGCCACGCCACCATCGTCGCGATCAGCGAGGTCGCGAGCGCCGGCATCACCACCGGTAACGCGAAGCTGCCGTAGAGGACCTCGGCGGTGAAGATCGCGCCACCGAGGGGCACGTTGTAGACCGCGGCGAGTCCGGCGCCACCGCCGCACGCGACGAGCAGCCGCTTCTGGGCCGGGGTGAGGTCGAACCAGTGCGACAGGACGCTGCCCGACGCGCCGCCCATCAGCTTCGGCGCCGCCTCGCGACCGATCGACGCGCCGAGGCCGATCACGACCTCGGACACGATTGACGTGAGCAGGCTCCGGCGAGGCGACAGCTCTCCGTCGCCGTTCCACACGGCGTCGTCGATCTCGGACTTCTCTCGTCCAAGGAAACGGCGGATGAGGTACCACGACACCGCGCCGATGACGCTGGCGACGAGCAGCGAGACCACCCGACGAAGCCGCGAGGCGGCCGCCACCGAGTCCTGAAAGCTGCCCGAGGTGTAGTGGAAGCCCTGGTGCTCGGCCAACTTCAAGATCCACATCAAGAAGTCGCCCAGAAGACCGGTGGCGACGCCGGTGAGAACGACCGCGACCCAGAACCGCGGAGTAAGTCGTGCCTCTCCATCGTGGGTGACGTTCGGCTGCTCCATCGCCCCGCGGCCCGAGGCGATCCTTCGCCTGATTAGGGGCGCAGGAACGCGTTGGCGTTCACTCTCACCGCCGCGCTTTCGCTCCATAAACCTCTCGCTGGCCTGAACGAATCCATGGTAGCCCCCTCGAATTCTCAACTAATTCGGTGGGCAACGGCCGTCCCGATCTCATCGGCCACGAGCTGGCCACCCTCTCGCAGTCAACTATTCTGCAGCACCCACGACGGCGGCGCGACCTCGATGCGAGGGAAGGGGGAGGCGACGTCGCCGAATCGCTCGTCGCCGGCCGCCCACCGCAACCACATATCGGCGATCTCGTCTTGCGTGCGAGCCACGAAGTTCCACCACATGAACACCCGCTCCACGAAGGGCACTCCCCCGACGAGCATCGCCTTGCTCGGTCCCCTGGTGGAGAATCGACACTCGTCGCGCCCGGGGTCGAGGTAGGCGAGATTGCCGGGGGTCACCACCTGGGTGTCCACCAGCACTTCGCCGCTGGCGACCACCAGCGCGTACTCGTAGGTGGGCTCGAGCGCGATGGTGGTGTCGCCGCCGTGCAGGTCGAGCTCGACCCCGACGTGTTCGCTGTCGCGACGCGCCGGCGAGACCGCACCGGCGAACTCCCCGACGACGACCGTCGCCGTGGCGTTGTCGAGCTCGAGACCGGGCAGTTCACGATGGTGCTCGAAGGCCGCTTCGCCGTTGCGCGTCGACGACGGTTGGGCCACCCAGAGTTGGATCCCGTGCAGTTGGCCGTAGGTGAGGCCGGGGTTCTCCTCGGAGTGGGCGACGCCGTAGCCGGCGCTCATGAGATTCAGTTGGCCGGGGCGGATGATCTGCTCGGATCCGAGGCTGTCTCGGTGGAGGAACTCGCCGCTGAACAACCAGGTCACCGTCTGCAGGCCCGCGTGCGGATGGGGCGCGATGTCGATCGAGTGCTCGACGCTCACTGGCTCGGGTCCCATGTGGTCGATGAAGCACCAGGCCCCGACCGTGCGCCGCCCCTTGGTCGGCAGCGCTCGGCGCACGCTCAGCGCGCCGATCTGGGCCGTTCGACTCTCGATGACCTGGACCTCGTGGGCCGCGATCGAGGGCACCTCGCTCGCCAGGTCGGCGTCGTCGTTGGTCACGGTTCGATTCTCCCAGTCCCGTCACCCGATTGCCAGCGGTTCGTCCGCGCAGACGCCAGACGTCGCTCGATTTCAGCCGTTGTAGGCGACCAGCAACCGCTCGCCGTCGATCTTGCTCATCTGCATCATCGCGTCGCGGACCCGACTCGCCTTCGCCGGGTCGGGATCGGACATGAGCGTGCCGAGCAGCGTCGGAATGACCTGCCACGAGACGCCGAACCGGTCCTTCAACCATCCGCATCGACCCGGGGTGCCGCCATCGCCAAGCGCCGACCACAGGTGGTCAACCTCCCCTTGGGTCTCACAAGAGACGAACAGCGAAATCGCCTCGTTGAACGTGTACGCCGGTCCGCCGTTGAACACCGTGATCAAGAGATTCTCGATCTTTATCGAGCCGATGATGAACCCGCCGGCAACCGAATGGTCACCGCCCTTCGACACGTTGACAACACGTGAGTTGGCAAAGACCTTCGAGTAGAAGTCGAGGGCGTCCTCGGCCTGGTCGTCAAACCAGAGGAACGGGGTTATCTCCATGACGCGACCATGATAACTTCTGTCGCCGGATCAGTCGAGGGTCATGGTTCGACGCCTCACGTGAACGCAGGATTCAGTTCTCTCACCTCGTTCTCGTGGGAAGGTCCGGTCATATACTTCGCCCTATGGTGGCAATACTGTTCTGGGCCGTCATAGTCGGCTTCTGCTTCGTCGCTGAGATGCACACCAACGCGTTCATCGCTGCCTTCATTGGCTTTGCGGCGGCGATCTCGTTCGTGCTGGCCCTCGGAGGGCTGCCCTTCCTCTTCCAGGCGTTCACCTGGCTGGGCGTGTCGGCGGTGACCCTCTTGTTCCTGCGACCGTTCGCCGTGCGCAGGTTCCGCCATCACGCCTACGAGATGAACATGTCCCTGCCGACCCATACGGCGATGACCGACATGCGCGGCTTCGTGGAGCTGCCGGTGGGCGACGCCAGCCATCCGGGTCGGGTCAAGATCCAGGGCGAGTCCTGGATGGCCGTGACCGACTGGCCGGCCGAGTTGCCCGGCGGCACGGCGATCGTCGTCAGGAAGGCCTACGGCACGACCCTCTGGGTGGATCCGGTCTAGGCCTTCGGTCCGCTCCGATCGCGAACGTCGCTGCGCAGGGATCAGGGCGTCGTGCTCGGCACGTCGGCCATCACGCTCTTGATCGCCTGGGCCGCACCCAGCAGCGCCGCGCTCTCGGCGGGGATGATCAACTTGGTGTTCGGGCTCTCGGCGAACTTCGCGAGCGTGTCGAGCTGCAGGATCGCGACGAGCGTCGGGTCGGGCGACTGCTGCTTGATCGCCGCGTACACCGACGCGATGGCCTGGGCGCGGCCCTCGGCTTCGAGGATCAGCGCCTGACGGCGACCCTGGGCGCGCAGGATGTCGGACTGCTGGGCGCCTTCAGCCTCCTTGATGGACGCCTGGCGCTGGCCGTCGGCGACGTTGACGGCCGACTGCTGCTGGCCCTCGGACTCGAGGATCCGCGCGCGCTTCTCCTGGTCGGCCTGCTTCTGGAGCGCCATGGCCTGGAGGATCTGCTCGGGCGGGGTGATCTCGAGCACTTCGACCCGGTTGATGCGCACCCCCCACTTGTCCGTCGCCTCCTCCATCTGGGTCTGGAGCATGGTGCCGATCCGCTCGCGCTGGGAGAACGCCTCGTCGAGGGTGATGCTGCCGAACACCGCGCGGACCGAGGTCCGCGCGAGGTTGTCGACGCTGACGAGGTAGTCCGAGTTGGTGAAGAGGGCGAGGCGCACGTCGACGACCTGGCTGAAGATGGTCGCGTTGACGATGACCGCCACGTTGTCGCGCGTGATGACCTGCTGGCGGTCACCGGTGCGCGGCGTCTCGCGCACGTCGACGATCTTCATCACCTCGATGAAGGGGATGATGAAGGCGAGGCCCGGATTCTTGATGTCCTTGAACTCACCGAACCTCGTCACGACGCCGACGAATCCTTGTTGGACGATCCGAACGGACATCACGATCGCCAGGATGACGAAGAGGACCACCACCCCGGCCACTACTGCTAGAACCAATCCCACTGTCCGAGTCCCTCCACTAGGGGCTGGTCACCCGCTCGAAATGCCGGAGTTCGCCAGTCGTTCGGAGTGTACCTGACGGGTCGGCGAATCCACCGCGTGGGCTCGAGTCACACCCCCACTGACGCCGTGGCGCGTCGCCACGTCGCTTGCCGCGAGGTCCGCACGCCGCCCCGGCGTCGCGGGTCCGCGGTCCCGATACGATTGCCCGATGAACGCTGGTCTGCCGGTCGCCTGCATCTTTCGCTCGACCAGGACCGATCACTCCGAAGACGAGTACCGGGCCTGGTCGAAGGAGATGGACGAGTTGGTGACGACCACGCCCGGCTACCAGCACCACGTCAGTTTCCGCGATCCGACGACGCGCGAGGGGGTGACCATCTCGTACTTCGACGACCTCGACTGCGTCGCCCGGTGGCGCTCGAACCCCCGCCACGTCGAGGCGCAGGAACTCGGTCGCGGAACCTTCTACGAGCAGTACACGATCCAGGTCGCCGACGTCGTTCGCGAGTACCGATGGAGCATCCCGAGCTGACGAGCCCTGGCCAGCGACCGAGAATCGCAAACGTCGAGCCACCGTCGAATCGAGTCCGCGCTGAATGTCGAAGCCCCTCGACGCGGCTCCTGGTCCTCTCCCCGATCGAGGGCTTGACAGCTCACGAGGACGTCGATATACCATCTTCCAAGACAAGGGGGTGCGAGATGAGTCGCGTGAGCACGTACCTGAACTTCATGGGCAACACCGAAGAGGCGTTCAACTTCTACAAGTCGGTGTTCGGCACCGAGTTCGTCCAACCGATCAACCGCATGGGCGACGTGCCACCCGACCCGAGCATGCCCGCGCTGAGCGAGGCCGAGAAGAACATGATCATGCACATCGAGTTGCCGATCCTCGCGGGCCACGTCCTGATGGCGACCGACATGCTCAAGTCGATGGGACACGAGTTGCGCATCGGCAACAACGTGACGATCAACCTCGAACCCGACACCCGCGCCGAGACCGACCGCCTCTACGCGGCGCTGTCGGCCGCCGGCAGCGACGGCACGGGGATGCAGGAGATGTTCTGGGGCTCGTACTGGGGGACGTGCCTCGACCGGTTCGGCGTTCGTTGGATGTTCAACTGCAGCGAACCGGCGTAACAGTAGACCGACCTGCCCTCAGGTCGATCTGGGCCCGACGTCCTTGAACATCGCCGTGGCCAGCACCCGGTAGCCGAGCGACTCGTAGAGGGAGCGCGCGACGACGTTGGGGCCGAAGACGTTGAGCCCCAGGCGTGCGCCGCCGTGCTCGCGGGTCCACTCCTCGGCGGCCAGCATCGCGGCCCGGCCAAAGCCCTGGCCCCGGGACTCGTCGGCGACCTCGATGTCGAACACGTACCACGTGTCGGAGGCGCCGGAGAAGGGCCGGCCCAGCCACATCGTGCCGACGACCCTCTCGCCGTCGACGATGTTCATGACGTGCTGGCCCTCGGCCGGGCGGCCCTCGGGAAAGAGCTGCTCGTGCTGACTCGCCGCGTTCTGGCGAGCTGCGTCGGGGTCCTCGCCCGCGCCGATGCGATCGTTCACGTACTCGGCGAACATCGCGGGAAGCCACGCGGCCAGTTCTTCGGCCGACTTGTCGCGGAACTCAACCATGGCCACAGAGTAGGTGGAAGGTGCCGTCACTTCCACCTCGCCGATACCCGCTGCTGGTCAGATCGTGTAGTCCTCGTCCGCGGCGACCTGGCGCTCGAGCTCCTCGACCCGCACCATCAGGTCCACCACCTCGGCCGGCCCCGCCACGTGCCCCTGGGGAGCCAGCAGTCGTCCCGGGACACCGACGATCACGCTCCCGGCGGGCACGTCGTGCACGACGACCGCGTTCGCGCCGATTCGACTGTCATCACCGATCGTCACCGGCCCGAGCACCTTCGCCCCCGCACCGATCATCACGCGGTCGCCCACGGTTGGATGACGCTTGCCCTTGGAGAGCGTCAGCCCCCCGAGGGTGACGCCGTGGTACATGGTCACGTCGTCACCGATCACCGCAGTCTCGCCGACCACGACGCCGATCGCGTGATCGATGAAGAGTCCCTGTCCTATCACGGCCGCGGGGTGGATGTCGACGCCGGTCACCACTCGCACGAACGCCGAAACCAAGCGCGCGAGGAGCTGCATGTCGCCCTCCCACAGGGCGTGCGCGAGCCGGTAGCCCCACAATGCGTGCAGGCCCGGATAGGTCAACACGACCTCCAGAGTGCTGCGCGCCGCCGGATCTCGCTCGAGGACGACCTCGACGTCGCGTCGAAGCGTCGACTTCATCGTCAGTCGCCGAGTCCCTCGAACAGCGCCGTGGAGAGATAGCGCTCACCGAACGACGGAATGACCACGACGATGGTCTTGCCGACGTTCTCCGCTCGCGCGGCCACCTGCAACGCGGCCCACGTCGCGGCCCCCGAGGAGATGCCGACCAGGAGCCCCTCGCGCGTGGCCATGGCCCGCGCCGTCGCGAACGCGTCGTCGTTCTCCACCTCGATGATCTCGTCGACGACCGACATGTCCATGACGGCCGGGATGAACCCGGCCCCGATTCCCTGGATGGGG
>JADGOJ010000121.1 GCA_017883045.1 Acidimicrobiales bacterium | reverse complement strand
ACCGCCTGTTCCGTTACATCGTCGACGCCGACCGGCCGGTCGGGGTGGCGGAACTCACCGAGTACGTGGGGCTCAATCACAATGCGGTGCGCCAGCACCTCGCCGTGCTGAAGCAGGCCAACCTCGTCGTCGAGGAGGTGGAGAAGCGCGAGGTCGCGGGACGGCCGCGCCTGCACTACCGCCTGCACCCCGAGGCGGCTGGCAAGTGGGAAACCCCCGGGCCGTACGCGTGGCTGGCCCGACTGCTCGGCAAGGCCCTGAGGGACGACTTGAGTCCCTACGAGGTCGGTCGTCAAGCCGGCCTCGAACGGGGGTTCCTCCATCCCGCGCAGGACGATCCCGTTGAGTCCCTGGAGCACGAGTTGACTGAAAACGGCTTTCGACCGACGCGCCGCGAGCGAGGCCGTCAAGTTGCCTTCGTGCTCGGGCGCTGCCCCTTCGAGGAAGTGGCCGAGGACGATCCGGACACGGTCTGCCAACTCCACCTCGGTCTGGCCGAGGGCCTGGCCGAGAGCCTCGGCGGCGTGACGGTGGACCGGCTCACCGCCAAGGCGCCGAGCCGGGCGGGTTGTCGCCTCGTGTTCCAGCGTGACCCCGCCCCGGGACGGGCCTAGGACCGAACAGGTCCGTCGGCGATTCGCGGACCTGGCGTGACGTCGATGCACGGCGCATCGTCGCGTGGTCGGTGGCCCGCTCCTCAGTGATCGAGCCACCGGGTGATCACGCCGAGCGGCGTCGTGGCGCACCCGACGACAACCCCTTGTCGCGTCTTCGGTCCGCTGCTAGGATAATTCTAGTCTTATCTAGAAAATCTGGTCAGCGCGAGTCTCGTGGTGTTGTCGCGCGCGCTGACCCGGAGAAGGAGCTGGATTCCATGACCATGACCCAAGTCGAAGCCCTCGACGCAATGTTGCGGCACCACCGAACGCTCGTCGATGACGTCGACGACCGGATCCGGGTGCTCGCCGGAGCCCTCGACTCGGGCACCACGTATCAGCCTGCCGTGGTCGAGCTGGTCGCCTACCTCGCCGATGAAGTGATCCCCCACGCGGTCGCCGAGGAACTCTCCATCTACCGCACCGCGGCGACACTGACGGATCTCGCCGCCACGGTGGAGGGGATGATCAGCGAACACCGCGTGCTCGTCGCGGCCATTGAATCGCTCGCCACGGCGCCGAGCGGGCCAGCCGCACTGTCGCGCGCCCTGGAGATCGGCGCGCTCTTCAGCGCCCACGTCGTGAAGGAGAACGAGCTGTTGCTGCCCGCACTGGTCGGGGACGACCGCGTTGACCTCGTAGCACTCCTGAAGGACATGCACCACCTGACCGAGGACTCCAGTAACGCGCCGCAGCCCTCGGTCACACCCGCTGGCGACTCCGAAGGGATCGTGTTGTCGCTGCTCCTGGAGGCGGCGACGGATCTTGCCAACGTCGGTCTCGGTGACCGAGCGTGCACGTTGGTCGCGTCCGCGTGGGCCGCCCTGAGGTCCTCGCGGCCCGAACTCGCCGTCAGGACGACGGCGAGCCTTCATCGGCTCGCGCGATCGCTGGCGAGCGAACCGATCGAGCTGCGATCACGGGCGATGAACCCGACCACGGGACCGATGGGCGAACTCGACGTACGCCACCTGGCCCCGGCGCAGCGCCACGAGACCATCTTCGCGGCCTACCACGCACTCGCGCCGGGAAGCGGGTACGTGCTCGTCAACGATCACGACCCGAAACCGCTGCGCTACCAGTTCGAAGCCGAACACGCCGGCGAGTTCACGTGGGAGGCGATCGAGTCCGGGCCCGTCGTGTGGCGAGTCGCAATCTCCAGGCCGCCGCTCGATGCAGCGGCCCCCGCGAATCACGGCTCCGGCGAGGAGTCGAACGTCCAAGTACTCGACGTGCGGATCCTCCCCCACGCACAGCGACACGAGAAGATCTTCTCCGCCTACGACCACCTGACGCCCGGCGGCGACTTCGAGATCGTCAACGACCACGACCCGAAGCCGCTGCGGTACCAGTTCGAGGCCCAGCACGCCGGAGAGTTCACGTGGGACTACCTGGAATCCGGGCCGACGACGTGGCGGGTGCGCGTCGGTCGAACGTCGCTGTCGACCTCCGCCTGAGCACAAGGCCGAGTTCCGCGTCGGGTGCGCAGCGATGGGACGAGATGTCGACGCGCCGACATCTCGGCGAGGTGGCGCGAGTGCGCGGGCGCGGGCGCGGGGGTGACGATCGTCATCCACCGGTGCGTCCATCGTCTGGCACCTGACTCGACGGTCGGCTCTCCCTCGACACCCGCGACCGCGGGTTCAGGAAGCCGTCGTCGCGCCTTCGCCGGCGGGTTGCTCGTCGGTCGGGCCTGACGTCAATCGCCACGTGGTCAACGAGAGGTTCACCGCGACGCTCACGCCGGTCGCGATGAAGAGAGCGCCACCGATGGCGATGGCGATCGCGATGGAGGCGGCGAATCCGAGACAGACCGCGCCGACACCGGTGGTGACGAGGGCGTAGACGATGGCGGACCAACGATGATCGAAGAGATCGGCGAACATGAGTTGCGTGCCGTCCGCCTTGTCCTTGATCCCGCGCCCGCGCAACGCCGACCAGAGGATGAAGGGAACAACCTTGTGCGCGTGGCCCACGAGGGCCACCAGCAGCCATCCGCTGGTCGCCGCGACCGACGCGGCCACCAGGGCAGTGCCGAGGTGGTGGTGATGCCCCATCGTCAACTGTGCCGCAAGGGCGAGGGCGACACCGATGACCAACCAGGCCGCCGCGGTCACGACGAAGAGCAGATGCAGATCAGCCTTGCGCCGGCGGTGGCGGACGTGCAGCACCAACGAGCAGAGGTGTGCACCGAGACCGGTGAGAACGATCGCCACCCCGCACCAGGCGAGCCACGAGAGACCCAGGAGCAACCCCGGCGAGAGTAGTAGCACTCCCGCGGGGATCGCCCACACGGCGATCCACGACGACCGGTGACGGCCCGGGACGTGGGCGAGGAGGAACATGGGCCAGAGCTTCTCGGCCACGCTGACGTAGGTGAGCCCCAGCCACGCAAACAGACCGACGACCGCGTGAGCCAGCACCACGTGACCGCTCAGATCGAACCACTTGCCCTGACGATCGATGACGTAGACGACCCCGAAGCAGGCGGTCACCACGAAGCCGCCGACGGCGAAGCGCAGACCCGTCACCGGCGCCCCCTTGCCTCGGACCTTTAGTGCCGAGACGATGTTCACCACCAGCAGCGTCACCGCGAGGCCGGCGAACGCCCCTCCAGCCTGGACGATCGATTCCTGCTTCGTGGCGAAGCCCAACGGGAGCAGCCACGCTCCCGCCAGCCAACTCAGAAGTGTCGCGCGTGACAGCCGCACCGACCGCAATGGTCGTTGCGTGATCACCGGGGTGAATTGGTGGATGGCGCCGAGCACTCCCATGGACAGGGTCGCCAGCATCGCGAGGTGCGCGGCGGCGACCACCCGGTCGTCAGTCGGGTCGACCACGGCGTACGAACGGAAGCAGATCAGTGCAATGCCGCATCCCACCAGGCCGAGCGCCGCGGCGGCGAGGAAGCCCAGCGGCACCGACGGAGGTGGGACCACGATCGGGAATCCCGGCGGACGCCCGGACCACCCACCTGCGCGCGGCGGCGAAGGGGTCGCGGAGCTCACGAAAACATCCCGGTTCGACGCGGTGACGCGTCGGTGACGCCCCCGCGGTGGAAGATTGCGTCAGTTGCCGGAGGGCCCCCGGCGCGGTGAGTGGTCCGGTGACGATTCATGCTATAACTCTAGTTGAGACAAGAAATACTATTCGAGTCAATTCACGGTCGAAGGAGGAGGCTCTTATGGCAACCATTGATGCCCGTCCGATCATTGCCGCGGGCGACGAACCGTTCGACGCAATCATGTCCGCGGTGACGGCGCTGGAACCGGACGAGGAGTTCGTGGTCCTGGCGCCGTTCGAGCCCGTGCCGCTCGAGGGTGTCCTGGGCGCGCAGGGATTCTCCTACGAGGCGGTCGAGCTCGGGGGCGGGGATTGGCAAGTGACCTTTCGCCGGCCATCATGACGGGCCACGACGGGACCCGTGACCAGGTGTCGATCACTCCGGTCCGAGCCGCGCTTCTGGCGAACGAGACGATCGACGCGGTGTGGAGCGCCCTGGGGGAGGTCTACGATCCCGAGCTCTACCTCGACGTCGTGTCCCTCGGCCTCGTCTACGGCGTGCGCGAGGAGGACGGGACCTTCGTGGTCGACATGACGCTCACCACGCCCGGTTGTCCGGCGTCGGAGAGCCTCACCGAGATGACCCGGGCCGCCATCGTGAAGGTCGTCGGCATTGCCGTCCCGGTCGAGGTCCGCCTCGTGTGGGACCCGCCCTGGAGCCCGGCGATGATTGACGCCGACGCCGCGGCGGCCCTCGGATTCCGGGTGTAGTCATAGCCGTCCGGCGCGCCCCTCTCCGAGAGCGGATCCCTCGCAGCGGCCCCGCGACTCCCCCGCCTTCCGAGCGGAAGGTGCCGAGCCGGTGACCAGACCCGCAGTCGACGTCGTGCGGGTCTACGGCGACTCGGGGCGCGCGGGCGACGACTATCGGGTGCTCGTGGACCGCCTGTGGCCCCGAGGTCTGACCAAGCACGTGGTGGACTGCGACGAATGGGCCAAAGACGTCACGCCGAGCGCCGAGTTGCGCCGATGGTACGGGCACGACGCCGAGCGCTACGCCGAGTTCGCCCGCCGCTACCGAGCCGAGCTCGCCCTCGAACCGGCGGCGTCGGCCCTCCGGGCCCTCCGCCGAGTGAGAACGACGCGGCGACTGGTGCTCCTGACCGCGACTCGCGACGTCGAGCACTCCGGCGCCACCGTCCTGCGCAGCGCCATTGTCGGTGGCCGCCGCCCATAGCCCGACCGTGGCGGCTCGACGGCGAGTTCTCCACGGTCAGTTCGATACGACCCGAAGCCATCTGCACCCGTTGCGCAGTGGCGCCGGTCCGCCACTTCGGAGGTGCGGTCGAGATTCGCGGCTC
>JADGOJ010000120.1 GCA_017883045.1 Acidimicrobiales bacterium | reverse complement strand
CGTCCTCAGGCGGTTCGAGTACTTCTCCGCGAACCCCGCAATGGTCAGGCCGTTCGAAATGCTGCGCCCGCCGGACCGGACCTCTTCGGTCGCCCACCGCCGCCCCGCTGTCTCGAGGACCATGGCGCTCGTGGGGTCAGCGATCAAGAAGCTGTTGTGGTAGGAGAATCCCGGCCGCTCGTGGCTGCAGGGGCCGCCTTGACCGTGGCGCTCGAGCAGCTCGACGATCACCGACGCCGCGCTCGCCGCGTCGTGCGATCGCTCGAGCGCCAGGCGCAGCAGGTCCATGCCCAGCAGCGCCGGCTCCCCTTCGGGCTCAGTGGTGAAGACCGCCTCGTTGCCGATGACCACGCCGTGCTCGTTGGACCCCATTTCCGCGCCCCACATCCACCAGGGTCGCGAGAGCAGCACCGCGTTGGTCGTGGGCGCCTGCGGTATCTCGATCCAGGTGCAACGCACGGAGCCGGCGCGATCGTGCGCCGCCGGCGCGACCCATTCGAGCACTTGGGACTCGTTGGCGTCGCGGTCGCTGTTTTTGGCGAAGAGGACACCGTCAGCGTTGACCTGGACGAGTGTGTCGCACACGAGGACGACCATACCGGGCCGCCGTTGACGAGCCGGTTCTGAGGAGTGCGCGCTTCGCCCACGTCCGGGATTCGAGGGGCGATGCCCGGTTGGTTACCATTCGGTAGGTTGGGGAATCGAGCCAAAGGGGGCGCCGTGATCGAGCGACCAGAGTTGAACTTCGAACCCGACACGGCGGCCAAGGCCGCGGCCCTCGACGACTTCGCGACGTACATCAACCCCCAGAAGGTGCGGGTGCTGAAGGCGGCGGGCCTCGACATCATCGAGGCGCAACGTGACGGCGTGTGGGTGTGGGACCTCGACGGGCGGCGGTTCCTCGACTGCTTCACCTCGGCTGGTTCCTTCAACGTCGGACGTCGCAATCCGAGGATCGTGAAAGCGGCCCACGCAGCGATCGACGAACTGGACAACGGCAACTTCCTGCTCTGTTCGCGCCAGAAGGCCGAGCTCGCGAAGAAGCTGGCGGAGATATCGCCCGCGGGCCTGACGTGTACGACCTTCGGCACCGGCGGCGGCGAGGCGGTGGACTTCGCTTTGAAGCTGGCCCGGGGCGCGACCGGTCGGCCCAAGATCATCTCGAGCGTCAACGGCTACCACGGGCACACCGGGTTCGCGCTCTCCGCGGCCGGACGCGAGTCGTTCCGCCGGCCCTTCGAGCCGCTCATGCCACGCTTCGAGGCGGTGCCCTTCGGTGACGTCGCGGCGATGGAGGCGTGCGTCGACGCCGAGACCGCTGCGGTGATCCTCGAGCCGGTGCAGGGCGAGGGTGGCATCGTGGTGCCGCCCTCGGACTACCTCCGCGGAGTCCGCGCGGCCTGCGACCGGGTCGGCGCGCTGCTGATCCTCGACGAGATCCAAACGGGGATGGGGCGCACGGGCAAGTGGTTCGCCAGCGAGCACTTCGGCGTCGTGCCCGACATCATGACGATCGCCAAGTCGCTCGGTGGATCACTCGTGCCGATCTCGGCCACCATTTACACCGAGGACCTTCGCGAGTTCCTGATCCCCAACCCCTTCATCCACCTCTCGACGTTCGGTGGCTCCGATCTCGCCTGTGCGATCGCCCTCGAGGTCATCGCGTACATCGAGGAGACCGGTCTCATCGAGCACGCTGCCCTGATGGGCCAGCGCCTCGTCGCGGGGCTGCGCGTGATCGCCGACGCGCACCCCGACGTCATCGCCGAGGTCCGCAGCCTCGGGCTGATGACCGGGCTCAAGTACACCGAGGACGGACTCGGCCCTCGCATGTCGTACCAGCTGGCGCGACACGGGGTGCTGGCCATCTACAGCGGCAACGAGCCGTCGGTCATGCGGCTGATGCCACCGCTTATCATCACCGAAGGTGAGGTCGACTTCCTCCTCGAGGCCATCGACGCGGCGGTGAACGACCTCGTGGCGGGGGTCGGCTTCGACGTTGCCGCGCCGAGTGAGCGAACGAAGCGCCGGCCGCCACGGCCCGCGAGCGTGTCGGCGAGCTGAGGGTCTTCGATGGCCGACTGGGCGGAACTGCAAGAGGCACTCGCTGACTACACGGTCAGCTGCAATTCGAACGAGCGACTGCGCAAGATGCAGCGCGACTGGACCCGCTTGTTGCACTTCGTCTGTTCCGACAACGGCATCGTGTTCACGATGGACGTCGATCACGGGGAGATCGTGCGAACCTGCGAGGGGCACGAGGGCGTGCCGGACATCGTGGTCACCACCGAGTCTGAGACCTTCTGCGACATGTTCTGGGGGGACCTCAACCCCGTGCAGAAGTACCTGCGAGGCGAGATCAAGGTGAAGGGGACCCAGGAGGACGTGATGCGCCTCGACGCCATCAGCTACGTGATCTGGCCCGACGCCTGATGGAGGGCTCCGAGTCGCCCGTCGCGCCGATGGTGCACGTGCTTCGGCGATCGGTCGGCACGCCGACCGCGGTCGCCACCTCCGCCGGGCTCGCCTTCGCCGCGATCGACTTCCTGGGGGTGGTGTCGGTCGCGACCTACGCCCTCGGGGCCAGCGCCTGGATCGCGATACTCATCGGCGGGCTGTTCGTGCTGCTGGTCTCGGGGATCTTCTCGGAGTTGAACGGGCTCTTTCCCACGGCGGCCGGCATCCGCCTCTACATCGGGCGGGCCATCGGCCCTCGAACCTCGCTGGCGGTCGGCTTCACCTACATGAGCACCGTCGTGCTGGTCATTGCCGCCGACGCGTTTCTGATCGGGGCGGCCATTGGCCACGTGCTCCACGAGCCGTCGTGGCTCAGCTACGTGTGGATCTTCGTGCTGCTCGGCGTGGCCGCCGGAGCCAATCTGCGGGGCATCCGTTTGGCGGGCTGGCTCCAGTCCATCGTGACCTACACCGTGCTGGCCTCCACGTCGGTCCTGTCGGTCATCGCCATCTTCCACGTCGGCGGATCGTTCAAGAAGCCTTTCGCGCTGTTCGGCCACGGCGGGTTCAGCGCGGTCCAGGCCGTGGCGTTCTCGCTGTTCCTCTATGCGGCCTTCGAGTGGGTGACGACGACGGCCGAAGAGGCCCGTCAGCCTCGGGTCATCACGAAGGCGCTGTTCATCGCCCCGGCACTCATCTGGGGTGCCGCGACCCTCTTCAGTCTGGGGCTCTCCCACCTCGTGCCGATCGGCCAGTCGCACGGCAGCGCCTACCCGCAGCTGCTGCTCGGCACCGCCACTCTCGGAACGGTCGGGGAGTTGTGGATGTTCGCCGTCACCCTGCTCACCGCGCTCAACACCTTCAATGGGGGGTTTCTCGTGGCCTCGCGATTCATCTACGCCACGGCGAGGGACGGAAGCCTTCCGCGCTCGTTCGCCAAGCTGAACCTGCAGGCCGTGCCGTGGCTGGCGGTGGTGACGCTGGCGGGCGCCTCGGCGCTCGTCGCCGCGGTCGTGTTCGCGACGCACCAGTGGCTGCTGCTCGTGGCGGTCGGCGCGACGATCGAGGCGGCCATCTACGCCGTCGGGTCGTGGTGCGTCCTGGCGCTGCGCAGGAAGGACCTGCGAGAGCGGCCCTTCCGCCTGATCGCGGCCAAGCCCCTCGCCACGTTCGGCCTCGTCCTGTTCGCCTTTCTCGCGTTGGCGTCAGGATTCTCGGATCCGAAGGATGCGCACAAGCTCTCGCTGCTGCCCGTTGCCGTCATCGCCGTCATCGCCCTGCTCTCGACGAGCTACGTCATGTTCGTCATGCCCAAGCTGCAGGCTCAGGCCGCCGCCAGGGCCGCTGCCTCACGACCGAAGCGCCGCCCGACCCGCCCCAACACCGCCGCCCCGGAGGTCCTCGCGCCGAACGACGAGTGAGATGTCGGACCGCTCGGGTCCCGATGCGTCGCGGCGTCAGCCGAACAGTTCCGTCATCGCGCGACGCCGTGCGTCGAAGTGACCCCACGGTCAGGTCGGCGCAACGGGACCCGAAGGATGCGACAATCGGGGATGCCCTTTCGCGTCGTCGATGGACTTCGAGCCTTGGAGATCGGTACCCCCGGTCCGATGCGTCAACGGCTCAACGAGTTGATCCTCCTCGGCGAGAAACGAGCGACCGCCGGGTTGCTGATCGATTACGAGCGGGAGGGCGAGACCCTCGAGTTCGTCGGTGAGCGCCTCCGCCTGGTCGACGACGACGGCGAGGCGCTGGTGACGGTGGTGGTGACGAGGGTGGAGACGTGCTCCTTCGCCGACGTGCCGTGGGAGTTCGCCAAGGCCGAGGCCGAGGGGGACCGGTCCATCGAGGAATGGCGCGCGGGCCACCTCGGCTTCTGGACCTCGCAAGGTCAGGTCATCGCCGACGACACACCGGTCGTGCTGGTCTGGTTCGCGCTGTCGGTGCCAGGAGAGCCCGAGCGGTCGAGTCGGTGACGTTCGCTCTCGAGCATGGCTCGAGGGGGTCGGCCGTAGGTCCTCGACGCGCCCGACGCGTGGCGAGCCACCAACCCGACGGGGTCTCGCGCCACACGTCGGTGTAGCGAACGGTCGTGTCCCACGCCTCGCCGTTGCCAGATCCCGGTTGACCGGTAGTGGCGAGCACGACCGCCGCCTCGCTGCAGCGGCGGACCGAGAGCAGGGCGATCGTGAACTCCTCGAGACGGTGTTCGGACACCTGGGCGAGTCACGCGACCTTGTCGACCGGATCGGAGGTCCTCCCGGTCGTCGTCATGACGAAGTCATCTCAGCATCGAACCGGCTCCGCGGACGTCCGGAGCGAAGCAGTTCGAGGAGGCGTGTCTCGGCCTCGAGCTGCGGGCCGTCTACCAGGGTCAGCCCCTGATCTCGGCGACGATCCTCAGCGCCTCGGTGAAGCCCTGGGCGAAGCCGTTCTCGTAGGCGTCATCGCGGGCCTGCGCCAGTCTCGTGTGGTGCTCGGCCTCTTTTCGAAGCCGCTCGAAGGCCTGCTCGAGTTTGTCGCCCACTGGTGATTCCTTTCGCCGTCGATCCCACTACTCGTACAGGTTACGAAGCC
>JADGOJ010000036.1 GCA_017883045.1 Acidimicrobiales bacterium | reverse complement strand
CGGCGACCAATTCTGGTGCTGTAGCTGGATCGGTGAGATCACCAACGACCCCGAAAGCGTCGGCACCAGCCGTACGTAGTTCACCAACCCGATCGTGAATCCGGTCGGTCGTCGAGGTGATCACCAAGGACGCACCCATTTCAGCCAGCAGCCGCGCGGTCGCGAAACCGATGCCGGTGCTGCTGCCAGCACCGGTGACGAGCGCTGATCGGCCAGTCAAATCAAACGTTGAACTCATTGTCGAGTCAGCTCCGTGACGGCGTCAGCAAAGACCTCGGAATGGCGATCGACGTCCGCTGCTGATGTGTCTGGACACATCAGCGCCATGTTGTGGAATGGGGTCATGAGGATCCCACGGTTGAGCGTGTAAAGGTGCATGTACTCATCCAATTCGCTGTCTGCCGCCGCCGCCGCTTCACCGCCGTTGCGCGGCCCTGGGCGAACGAAGCGATATTCCGCTCGCGCCCCGAGTTGGGCGATTGACCACGGCAGGTCATTGTCAACCAGAATCTGCTCGGCGTCGGCTGTGAATCGGGTGGCCATCTCTATCATTCGAGCGAACGCTGTCTCGGTAAGAACCTCTTTAAGCGTCGCACGCATTGCTGCCAAAGAGAGCGCGTTGCCAGCGAGCGTCCCGCCGACGCCACCCACATCGCCGAGGCCGGCTGCGCCCGCCTTCTGCTGGACTTTCCTCGCAACCTCCTCGGATAGTCCGTAGGCGCCACAGGGGATGCCGCCACCTAACGACTTGCCGATCACGAAAATATCTGGTTGTAAACCGTCGCGAGCCGTCATGCCGCCGGGACCAGCTGAGATCGTGTGTGTCTCGTCGATCATGAGTAGGGCACCATACTTGGTCGCCAATGCGCGCAGAGCCTCGTGAAAGCCCGGCGCCGGGAGCACGATTCCGATATTGGTCAAAGCCGGCTCCATCAGAATTGCCGCAACATCACCGTGGGCGAGTTCACGCTCTACCGCCGCGAGATCATTCCACTCAACGACCCGCGTGGTCTCCTTCGGATCCACCCCTGGAGCGATGTTGCCCGGCCGACCCGCCGGCTGACCGTCGGGACCTACGATGACGAACGTTTCGTCCACCGAGCCGTGATAGCAGTACGAGAACACCAACAACTTCGCTTTACCCGTGGCCAGTCGGGCCAACCGGATTGCCCAGCGATTGGCGTCCGTTGCGGTCAGTGCGAATGACCACTGAGGCAGCCCGAAACGCCTGGTCAGTTCCTTGCCCACCCACTCTGCGTCAGCGGTTGGCAGCATCGTGGAGATACCACCAAGAACGGCCATCCTTTGGGTTACCGCGCGTACGGTCGGGTCGGGCGAGTGGCCCGCCATCGCTCCGGTATCGCCGAGGGCGAAGTCGATGTAAGTGAGACCATCCACGTCAGTGATCCGGTTTCCCCTCGCTGAGTCGAGCGCCAGCGGAAACCCACCCGACCACTCAGTCATCCAGGTCATTGGCACCCGACCGAACAGATGGTCAGCCCGCCGGTTCATGGCCAGCGAGCCGGGGTGCTCCGCGTGAAAGCGAGTCCGCTCACGCTCGAGCAGTCCGGCCAAGCGGATCCGATCCACAGCTGTCATGTAGTGACCTCCCGGCTCCTATGAAGCGAACACGATTCAGCACTTCAACTTGTATGGTGCGAAAATCGACAGATGACGGCCCGCCTGGTTTTGAGACGACGGTACCATAAGCCATTAAATCTTGTCTGCTAGTGAGTTGCATCGGCGGTTTCAACTTGTGGCCTACCGTCTAATCCTTCTCAATCCGACGTCGTTCGTCGGTTGAGTGCTGCGTCACGACCACCGCGCAGGTCGTACCCGTTGCGCCAGCGACGTCGCTCACCCGGTGGGGGGACTCGCTCGCAGTAGTCCTTCAGTCGCGACATCGAGCCGTTCACGTTGGCCCGCGTGAGTCTCACTGCGAGCCACCCAGCCCGGGGATCGTCGAGCGGACGTCGTCATCGGTCACGAGCGTTGTGCCGCCTTGGGCGCTCGGAGTCAGCACGTACGTCTCATCGACGTGCACGAAGGCGATGTCGATGAGGGAGTTGAATCGCCGATTCTCCTCCACCGCCAAGATACGGTCGTGCAGCATCAGTTGCCACGGTCCAAAGGCGCTGCGCCAGCGCGCGTGCTGGCCAACCTCGGGATCGTGGTCGGGCACGTCGAACGGGATCACGCCATCCCAGGCGCGGACCTCGTCAGTGCTGGTCAACGCCTGCCACACGCGTTCGGCGGGCGCGGCAATCTCGGTGATGACGTACACCTGCATCCTCCAACCCTACGTACGGGCTGCGGAGCTAGCGAGTGCCGAGGGCCAGGGGAGGGCACAGAGCACTCGCTCCCATGGCGAGCTCGGCGGCGTGCGCGAACTCCAGTAGGGCGAAGTCACCGTCGGGTTGGCCCACCAGTTGCAGTCCCACCGGAAGCCCCTCGTCGGTGAAGCCCGCGGGCACCGAGATCGAGGGCAGGCCGGTGGCGCTCACCAGATAGCACGAGCGCATCCAGTCAAGATAGGTGTGCTGGGGTTCGTCGTTGATGCTCGTGACCCAACGCTCGCTGGCCAGGAATGGTGGCACCTGGCTGACGGGCATGGCGAGCGCATCCACGCGCTGCATGAAGGCGGCGACGCGTTCATAGAGGGCGGTGCGAATTTTGATCGCCTCGGTGATCTGCTCGGCGCGAAGGCGAAGCCCCCATTCGACGTTCCACGCGACGTCGTCGTTGAGCTCTGCGCGATGTTGGCGGTAGTCGTCGCCGAGGCTCATCGCGTAATGCCACGCCCGCAGGACGAGGAACGACTCCTCAGCGCCAGCAAGGTCTGGTTGCTCGTCGACGAGCTCCACCCCCAACGACTCGAAGGCGGCGCGGGCGTTGACGTCCAACACGTTGCGAACGCGCGGGTCCACTGGTACTCCCGCGGGTGTCGGACACCACGCGACACGCCGGGCGCGTACGTCGGTCTCGAGGGATCCGCGGAAGCGCTCCGCGGATCCGGGCCACGCGATGGGACTGCGCGGTTCGTGACCCCCGATGACCGACAGCAACAACGCGGCGTCGCGCACGCTGCGCGCCATCGGTCCATCGACGGCCAGCGTGAACCAGCCGTCGGTGACGGGCCACGATGGCACGAGTCCCGCGCTCGGGCGTAGTCCCACGACGTTGCAGAAACTCGCGGGATTCCTCAGGGAACCACCCATGTCAGAACCATCGCAGAGCGGCACCATCCGCGCGGCGAGCGCCGCGGCGGCTCCGCCGCTGCTCCCTCCGGCCGAGTAATCCGTCGACCAGGGGTTCCTCGTGACGCCAAAGACGGTGTTGTAGGTGTGCGAACCCGTGCCGAACTCGGGCGTGTTGGTCTTGCCCACGCAGATCGCGCCCGCCGCCTTCGTGCGCTCCACCAAGAGCGAGTCGCGCGAGGGGACGTAGTCCTTGTAGATCGGCGAGCCGTACGTCGTGCGCAACCCGGCGGTGTCCTGCAGATCCTTGTGCGCGATTGGTATTCCGTGCAGCGGGCCTACCGGTCCGAACTTCACGATGACCTCATCGCACCAGGCGGCTCTCGCCAGCGCACGGTCCGCGTCCAACGTCACAATGGCGTTCACCAATGGGTTGATGGCTTCGATCTGCTCGAGATGGTCGGCAATCACCTCGCGCGCCGATATTTCTCGACTGGAGAGCAGTTGGGCGAGACGCGTCGCGCTCAACTGGTGGAGGGAGGCCTCGCTCAACTCGCCGCGATGCCGTTCGCGTCGAGGAACCGCGGATAGCGTCCCGGCTGGTATCCCCACGGACGGATCTCCTCGAGTGCCGCGCCAATTCGAAAGACCGTCGCGTCGTCGTAAGTCCGGCCCACGATCTGCACGCCGGTCGGGACATCGTTCGAGGCCCAGCCCGACGGCACCGCGAGCACGGGGCAGCGGCTCAAGATGTTGAATGCGATGGTCATGATGGTGTCGTGGATCGGATCGATCTCGGCCCCGAGTTCGTCGAGGCTGCGGCTCAGGTCGACGTAGTCATCGCCCGCTATCAGCGACGGAACGCCTGAGGTGGGACAGATGAGCGCGTCGTAGCGCTCGAGCAGGGGCCCCACCACGTTGTAGACGCCAGCCTCGAGCGCGAGGCCCTCGAGAAACAGTCCCGGCGCCGAGTACCGTCGACCCATGGCGGCGAACTTGCGCGCGTAGGGCGTCAGCAACTCGGCGAACTCGTCGTCGACAAGGCCGACTATCGAACCGAAGATGGCACTGAAGTGGATCTCCGCGGCGCGGGCGACGTCCTCGCGGCGAAGGTCCAAGGCGACCTCTTCGACGACGGCGCCGCCGTCGCGCAACGCATCGGCGACGCTATGCGTGTTGGCCTCTACCTCGGGGTCCACGAACCAGTCGCCCAGGTTGACGCAGTAGGCGATGCGCATTCCTTTGAGGCCTTCGAACGACGAGGGAATGGTGACCTTGGGCCGCAGGGAGACGACGTCGAGCGGATGCGGGCCCGCGATTACGTTCTGCAAGAGCGCGCAGTCCGCCACGGTGCGGGCGAGGGGCCCGTCGTGGCAGTAGGTGTCGAGGTTGTAGGGGGCCATCGCCGGCACCCGTCCGTACGGGGGCTTGTAGCCAACGACGCCGCTGAACGAAGCGGGGATTCGGATCGACCCACCGATGTCCGAACCCGTGGCGACGGGCGCCGTGCCCGCGGCCAGTGACGCTGCGGACCCGCCCGACGATCCGCCGGGACTGAAGGCCAGATTCCAAGGGTTACGCGTGACACCCCAGAGATTCGAGTGGGTAAAGGGAGCGCAACTGAACTCCGGGGTGGTGGTGCGCAGGTGAATGATACCGCCGGCGTCGCCGATGCGCTCGATGATCGGGTGGGTGACGTCCGCGACGCGCTCGGCGAAGGCGAGCGAGCCGTCCGTGAAGAGTTTCCCCTTGATTGGATGCTCGGCCTTGGCCGCCACCGGAAGACCCTCGAGGGCACGCGCCTCGCCGGGGCGCGTCGCGTACAGCGCCTCGGCCTTTTTGGCGCCCTCGCGCGCTTCATCGAAGAGCCGCTCGGCGACGGCGTTGATCAAGGGCTCGGTTTCGTCGACGCGCTGTTCGAGCGCGTCCAGGTACTCAACGGGTGACAAGGATTTGTCGCGAAAGCGCTTCAGTACTTCGCTCGCGGACAGGTAGTTGAGTTCACTCATATTTCTGACTCTCTCGATAGTGCGGCGTCGGCTCGGACGCGGCGCGGCTTCCAACCCGGCTCGGGCACCGAGGCGAGCAGCAACTTGGTGTAGTCGTTCTCGGGCGCGTCGAGGATCTTCTCGGTGTCACCCTGCTCGACGACGACGCCCTTCCTCAGCACGAGTGTCTGGTCGGTCACTTGGCGCACGACGGCGAGGTTGTGGCTGATGAAGATGTAGGCCATGTTGGTGCGCTCACGGATGTCGTTCAGCAGGTTGATGATCTGGGCCTGAATCGAGACGTCGAGCGCCGAGACCGCTTCATCGAGGACCAGGACCGCCGGTTCGGCGGCGAGGGCGCGCGCGATCGCCACGCGCTGGCGTTGACCACCCGAGAGATTCTTCGGCAGGACGAGTCCCTGGTGCTCGGTGAGTCCGACCTGGTCGAGCAGTTCGATGATCCGTTGGCGACGTTCGTTCTCGGTCATGGTGCGGTGCAGTTTGAGGACCTCATTGATGCAACGGTTGATGCTCTGGCGCGGGTCGAGTGAGGTGTAGGGGTCCTGGAAGACGATCTGCATCTCGCTGCCACGCCGGCGGCGCTCGGAGGTGGACTTCGCCGGCGTCGACCGGTCACGACCGGCCACGCGGATGGAGCCGCCGCTGGCGGTATCGATGCCGACGAGCATTCGTGCGATGGTGGTCTTGCCCGATCCGGATTCGCCCACGATGCCGAGGGAGTGGCCCTGTTCGAGCGAGAAACTGGCGCCTTCAACGGCGACGAAGTCACGGTGACGGCGTCCGCCGACACCCCCACTGACACGAAAGACCTTGCGTAGTCCCGCCACTTCGACGGCGGGACCATTGAGGCGGCGCACGTGGTCGGTCTCCGCGCTGTGTACGGCGTCACCCATGGGTCTGTCCACCTCCGGCGCCGACGGTGGAGACCAGCTCGAGTTCGCTGGCCCGGTGACAGCGCACGATGCTGCCCGCGATGAGCAGGGGTTGCGGCATCGACTCGCTGCACCGCGGCTGGACGTAGGGACAACGGTCTTGGAACGGGCATCCCGGAGGCGCCTCGAACGCCGACAAGGGTCGTCCAGAAATCTGGGGAAGTCGCGCGGTGCGCTCGTGCAGCATCGGGCGCGAGTGCAGCAGCGCTGCCGTGTAGGGGTGCAGGGGGCGCGCATGGAGCTGGGCGGGCGTCGAGACCTCGACGATGAAGCCGGCGTACATGACCGCGATGCGGTCGCTGAAAGCGGCGGCGAGCTCGAGGTCGTGCGTGATGAAGAGCATCGCCATATCGCGCTGGGCCCGCAGGTCGTCGAGGACGGCGATCACGTCGGCTTGGGTCGTCACGTCGAGCGCGGTCGTGGGCTCGTCGGCGAGGATGAGCTGCGGTTCGATCAGCAGTACCGAGGCGATCATGACCCGCTGGAGCATGCCACCCGACAACTCGTGGGGGTACTGGCGCAGACGGCGCGTGGCGTCGTCGATGCCGACCTGTTCGAGCAACGTAGCGGCGCGCTCGAGGGCTTCGTGGCGATCCATTCCGCGGTTGTGGACGAGTGCTTCGGTGAGGAAGTCACCGATGCGGTGCACCGGATTGATCGACGCGCGGGGGTCCTGGAAGATCATCGCGGCCTTGGTGGCACGGAACTTCTGCCATTCCTTGTAGGAAGCGCCTATCAACGACTGACCATCGAACGCGATGCCACCAGACATCTTGCCTTGGGCAGGCAGGAGGCTTAGCACCGAGCGCGCGGTCATGGATTTTCCCGAGCCGCTCTCGCCGACGAGCGACACCACTTCGGCCTTCTCCACGGTGATCGAGACGTCTTGGAGGACCTTGCGGTAACGGCGGTGCACCACGAGGTCTACGGACAGGTTCTCGATCTGGAGCAGGTGGGTCACTTGAGCAACCTCGTGTTCTCGTCCGAGAGTCGCTTCCCCACGTAGGTGACCGAGGTGACGCTGAGGATGATCAAGAGGCACGGGTAGAGGACCTGGTTGAGGTCCCCCTGCAGGATGGCGTTCTCGTTGTTGGTCATGACGCCCCAGTCCGAGCCGGGGGGCAGGATGTTGAGCCCGAGGAACGAGAGTGCGGCGAGGTCGATGAGCGCGTACCCGAACGAGATCGTCACCTGGGACCAGATCGTCGCCGAGACGTTGGGGATGAGGTGGCGCACGCAGATGGCGAAACCGGAAAGGCCCTGTACTTCGAGTGCCTTGATATACGGCTTGTTGCGTTCGCGCAGGATTTCCGAACGCGTGACGCGCGCGATCCACGGCATGTAGGAGAGGGCCAACGCCATCGAGCAGGGATACAGGCCCGGACCGTAGAGGGTGACTGCCAAGATGGCGAGAAGGATGCCAGGAAAGGCGAAGACCAGGTCGAGGAACCGGCTCACTATTTGGTCAATGACACCGCCCGACCAACCGGCGAGCGCGGCGAGGGGAACCGCGATGATTGTCGCGACGCCGATTACGAGCGTCGGACCGAGCAGGCTTGGTCGAGCGCCCCACAGCAGGCGTGATAAGACGTCGCGTCCGAGGTTGTCGGTGCCCAGTGGGTGCAACCACGTCGAGCCGCTCGACACGTTCAAGAGGTCGATGGCATTGGGCGACATGGGTGATATCAACGGCGCCAAGGTGGCGGCGACGATGAGGAATAACATGAAACCACCGGCGACCATTCCCCCCGTGCCGATTCTGTCGTGGACCTTGCGCAGGAGGTGATGGTCCTCGCGGTTCGTGAGGTTCGTAAGGAGGCTCATGGCTGGTTCGTCCCGAGTCGGATCCGTGGATCGAGCATCGTGTAAGTGATGTCCACGAAGGTATTGACGACTATGAAGGCGGCGACGAGTATCAGTGAGACCGCTTGCACGGTGGCGAAGTCCTTGTCCTGCACGGACGTGAGCAGCAACTCGCCCAGGCCGTTGAGTCCGAAGACCTGCTCGACGATCACTGTGCCGGCGAGGAGTCCCGCAACCTGGAGACCGGCGACCGTCACGACAGGGATGAGCGCGTTGCGAAATGCGTGGCGCTGGATGACGACGCGTCGGCTCAGGCCGCGAGAACGGGCGGTCAACACCGGATCACCCTGCAACTCCTCACGCATGCTGGTTCGTGTCACTCGCGTCAGATACGCCACGGCCCAGAAGGCGAGGGCCACCGCGGGCAAGGTGAGGTGGTGAAGCCGGTCGAAGAAGCCAGCTCCGGCCCCATAGACAGGGAACCAGTTAAGCTTCACGCCGAAAAACGCGAGGAGGATCAATCCGGCGACGAACGTCGGTACCGCGGTGCCGACGTTCGTCGCGGTCATTATGAACGTGTCGAGCTTGCCAGGGCGAAGTGAGGAAAGCACCCCGAGGGCCACGCCCGAAACAATGATGAGTATCGACGAGTAAATGACGAGGAACGCCGTCACCGGAGCTGCCGCGGTCAGGCGCAGCGCCACTGGGGTCCGGTAGGTGATCGAGGTGCCGAAGTTACCGTGCAGCACGTTGGTGAGCCAGTACCAGTACTGCTGGAGGAACGGGTCGTTCAAGTGGTACTGACGATTGACGGCGGCACGTACGGCGGGCGACACGGTGTGTGCACCGAACAGCAGCGCGTCTGGGCTGCCCGGCGCGAGAAACAAACTGGCGTAGATGACGAAACTCGTCACCAGTAGCAGCACCACCATGCCCAGCAGTTGTCGGAGAAGATAACGACTCATCGAAGACTAGATTCCGTCGGTCCGGGTAGCGGTAGGAGTAGCACTCATCGTGACGGAGGTCGGCATCACGACTACGCAAAAAGTTGTTGGAAGTTGAGTTCCCGATACGGCATTTCACAGGGTATACCGTCCGCCAACCACATGGTGGAATCTTCCAGTCGCATCAGTACCGACGCGATTGTCGCTCCCTGATCAATCTGGTCGTCGTCCGGGTCCGGATGACAGCAGATCGAGAAGGGATAGTTGGCGTGGTCGCTCAACAACTCGCGGATCTTCGCGAGTGAGGATTGATCACCACGAAGTCCCGCGCGCAGTCGCGCGAGGCGGACGGGGCTGTCGGGCATTGCCCATAAAGACACGTCTACATCGTCGAACGTTGGCGAAACGAAATGATTCGTGTGGAGCAGGACGTTGTCCTGCGCTTGGTGAAGATGCACCCGTGAGAAATCGCCGGGCATCGCCTCGATGTCGAGTGCGGAGCCGTCTCGGTGAGCGACCAGGTAGTTGGCCGAAGAGGACCGGTGCGCGCCTTGGATCAACGCGAACGCCTCGGAGACGCGTTCGCAGTCAAGGATCGCTCGCAGCATCACGTGATAGGGGATGCCTGGTTCGCCGATGTCGCAATTACTCGCGAGCGCGTTCGTCGCGAGGCCCAGTCCTGCGGAGTTCATGCCCATCTTGGCGAGCAGACCTGCTTCGACGACGCTCACGTAGGCGGGGCCGACGTCCTGGGTCGCTTCGAGCACGACCAGAGTGTCAAAGGCGTGGGTGAGCCAGTCCCAGTTCTCGCCGAGCACCAGTGGTTCGCTGCTCCCGGGGGGGGCGATGAGTGCGAAGGCGCTGCATTCACCGGGTAGAGACTTGGCAGCGTCACGCGCCTTGGCCGAGTACATGATCTCGGTACGCACGTTGATCGCCACGATGTCGAGGGCGTCGACGCCGGCCCCCTCGGCGATCGCGTGCAGTTCGTCAAGGTATTTACTACCGAAGGCCTTGATCGGCGCTTCGAAACCGGTCGCGAACTCGCGCACCCTGGACCAGTCCCAGTTGGCGTAATACTTGAAGATGTCGCGGTAGGCGCTGATTGAGGTCTCGATGCGCGAGCGAGCTTGTCGCCCGTATTCGCGTCCGCGCTCGGTCGCATCGCCGTGCACGCGCACGTGAGGATACGTCACGGGTCTTTGGTCGGGACTCACCATGCAGCGTGCACGGCGATGCGACCGAGCGCGGAGTTGAACGCCACAGTGGATGGGGAGATGATGATTGGAGTTGACACTTCGGGTCGTAACTTCTTTCAGGAAGATTGTTGGCCCACGAAACCACGCGCAATGTTTCTGCCGCAAGAATTTTCGGACAACGTCACTCGTTGATTCTTAGACGACTTTCGTCGCGAAGTCAACAACGCCCGATGCAGGGACGTCGTCGCTCCTCAGATCAAAATGAGAGCGGCTCACTCCGCATCGCGCGCGTTGTCTACGTGGCACCGTCATCAGCTTGTAACAATATCGTTGCGCGAGTACGAGCAACTCCATCGTCCTGATCACCATGGTGCTCCTCATAGTCAAACGTTCGTTGCAGCCTCACGAGAGGTGATCTCACACTGACGGTGACTTGACACCACGTGCATTGTGACCTAGACCTCATAGGAACATCTACAAAGTTCTTAGCCCGTAGCAAGGGGCACGAGAGTTTTTACAAGGGGGAGTGACGGTGAAGATGTCAAAAGTAGGGCGCATTCGCACGACCGGAGTGGCCTTCGCACTGGCCGTGTCTGCGACGTTCGTCAGTCTTGGGACCGGTGCGCTCGCGACGAGCGCGGGCGCGGCAAATTCTGGCGGTGGCAACACGACGATGGTGCGGACCCCCGCAGCAACCAAGAACCTTTCAGCCGCGACGTGGTGGATCTGGTACCGCCCGATCGCTTCGGTGGACCCGGTCAAGTACAACGACTATCCCGAGGATCTGATTATTCCTAACATGTGCGAATCACTGTTCAAGGAACTTCCCGGCCAAAAGACCGTGGGCAACCTCGCTTCCTCATATACCCAGCCCAATCCGTTGACCGTGGTTCTTAACCTGCGCAAGAACGTCAAGTTCTGGGACGGCAAGCCGATGACGTCGGCCGACGTGGTCTACAGCCTCAAGAGGAACTTTGTGACCGCGAACGCCTCCATCTATGCCTACACGACGGCCTTCGAAGAGGTGAAGTCGATCACGGCGCACGGTCCTTATTCGGTGACCGTCACGTTCAAAGCGCCCAACTTGACCTTCATCCCAGAGTTAGCTTCGTTGGGTGGCGCGATCGTCGAGCAGGCCGCGACCGTGAAGTCCGGTGCCAACTTCGGTACCCCGCAGGGGACACTCCAGTGCACCGGACCCTTCAAGTTGTCCTCGTGGAACGGCAGCAGTTCGCTGGTGATGGTGAAGAACACCCATTACTGGAACACTGCGGCCGCGGCGAAGATCAAGAAGTTGACGTTCGTCTGGCCTCAGGACCCGGGTCAGGTCGCGAGTTCGTTCCAGGCAGGTAACTTCGCGGGAGGCTTTGACATCCTGCCGAGCAACATCCTGCCGCTGAGCAAGTCCACTGCCGGCAAACTCTACATCGGCCCCAGCTCACAGGAGATGGAGATCTCGGCGATGATCGTCGTCGGCAACAAGGGCGCCATCGCGAACGAGAAAGTCCGTCAGGCTCTTTCGCTGTCGATCAACCGAGCGCAACTGATCAAGGCCGTCCAGTACGGCGTCGGTACTCCTGCGTACACCTTGGCCGGTGGTGGCTACTTCTCGTACCAGAAGAGCGCGTACACCGCGGCGTACAACAAGATCGCCGCCCAGTACACAAATTCGACCAAGGCGCACGCGCTGGCGGTCAAACTGGTGAAGGCCGCGGGAGCGGTCGCGAAGAAGCCGATCGTCCTTTCGGTCATGGGTGGCTCACCCGACGCGGCCAACCAGGCCGCCGTGGTCCAGCAGAGTGCCGCCTCAGTCGGGCTCAACGTGAAGCTCAAGGTTGTGACCGCGGCCCAGTACGGCGCGCTGTTCAGTGACCCCGCGTCACGTAAGGGCATTGACCTCGTACAGACGACGAACTACGACCAGGACCCTGACCCCTTGGCTCTGTACAACGACATCGCCTTGCCCAACGCCATCTCCAACTTTGACTCGTACAACGACCCCGCGATTGTGAAGTTGCTGATGCAGGCGAATGGTGAGACGAACTTGGCCAAGCGCGCCGCGCTCGTCATCCAAGCGCAGACCAAGATCATGAAGTTCATGCCGTGGATCCCACTGACGTTCCTGCCCGGCACGACCTTCGTCGCCAAGGGAATCTGCGGTGTGACCCTCGACTTCAGTCAGATGATGGGCCCGTGGGCCGCATCAGTCGGTGGTTGCTAGCGGTTAGCCCGGGACATCTCAGCGAAGGGTAGCGGCGTCGAAACTGGCAACGCTGCCCTTCGCTGATTTCGAAGTGACCTGAATTCAGTCCATTGCGACGTGATTGACTAGCATCGTTTTCAGTGCCACCGATCATTGGCCAGCGCCCCCGAAAGGCCCCTAAGAACCATGCGTAACGTGAATATCACCCTTGCCAATTGGCAAGAACCCGAGGTCAATCAATGGGGCTTCAGTCACGTCCGAGAACTCATCCCCACGGAACGAATTGGTCGCGGCGAAGGGCCCGTCATCGCGTTCGAACAGGGTGAACAACTCGACGTCAACGAGATCACCTTTGAGGCGCAGGGACGCACCTTCAGCGTCCGTGAAGCGTTGGACGCCACCAACACTGACGCGGTAGTGGTATTGCATCAGGGCCGGATCGTGTTCGAAGAGTACGGGCCCGAGATGTCACGGGCCCAAACCCACATCCTCATGTCGGTGTCCAAGTCGGTCACGTCGACGCTCACCGGGATCCTCATCGGTGAAGGACTACTTCGCACCGATGACCTGGTGACCGACCATATCGCGGCGTTCGTCGGCACCAGCCTCGAGGGCTGCACCGTGCAGAACCTTCTCGACATGCGAGCCGGCGTGCGATTCTCGGAGGACTACGCCGACCTGCACGCCGACGTTCGCGTGTACGAACAGGTGGCGGGCCACCGACCACGCACCGACGTGGGTCCTACCGAGAACCTGTACGACTACATGCCGACGTTGGCGACTCGAGGCGAACACGGAGGCGTCTTCGAATACCAGTCGATCCTCACCGATATCCTCGGCTGGGTCCTCGAGAGTTGCGCGGGTATGACCTTCGCGCAACTCGTGTCGGACCGCATCTGGTCGAAGATGGGCTCCGAGTACGACGCGGAGGTGACGGTCGACGCGGGGGGCTGCGCGCTCGCTGACGGCGGGGTGTGCACCACCGTGCGCGACCTCGCGAGATTCGGACTACTGCACCTGCGTGGTGGAAAGGCCAACGGCGTCCAAGTGGTGCCGGCGCAGTGGGTGAGCGAGTGCACGACGAGTAGTGCTGAACTTGTGAATGCGTTCCCCGTGACCATCGCTGAGGGCAAGAATCGGTTCGCGATGTACCACAACTGCTGGTGGGTGGTCGACACCGAGGGACCGGTGTCGGCGGGACTGGGGATCTACGGCCAGTTCCTGCATCTCGACGCGGCGAACGACACCGTGGTTGCGAAGTTCTCGAGCTGGCCCAACGCCCTCGAGGCCGAACTCGGCGACCTTCATTTCGAATTAGCAAACGCACTGGGAAAGGTTGTCAACCATGCCGGCTGAACTCGCGATTTTCGGAGCTGACATTCGAACGATGGACCCGGCGGCTCCCCACGCCTCCGCCCTGGCGGTGAGCAACGGCGTCATCGTAGCGGTCGGCAGCGACGATGAGATCCGCGACGTCTGTGACGCCACGACGAAGGTGCTCGGCGAACCGGGCTGGGCGGTAACGCCTGGCCTCACCGACGGCCATCAGCACCTGTTCATGGGCGCCCAGATCGGACGGGGCATCGACTTCGATCGGGTGGATTCGCTCGACGAGATCCGCGCAATGCTCGCCGCGGAGCGGCGACGGGTTGGCCCCGGCGAATGGGTCGTTGGCTTCGCCATGGAGTACGCGGCTCTCGGCGGTCTTCGTTACCACCACGATTTGATTGACGCCGCCGCGGGCGACGGGCCCATGCTCGTGATGGCGTTAGACCTTCACACTGGTTTCACCAATGCCGCAGGGCTCGAACTCGCGAGTGTGCGCGGCGCACGCCAGTTCGCCGACGGCTCGGCCATCGTCTGTGATGACCAGGGACACCCGACGGGCGAACTCCAAGAACGATCGGCCATCGAAGTGGTGCGCGCGGCCATGCCCGTCGCGGGTCACGATGAGCGCATTGGTTGGTACCGCGACGTGATCGCTCGCCAGAACGCAGTGGGTATCACGGGCCTGCACCTCATGGATGGTGGCCCCGAGACAGCAGACCTGCTCGAAGAGCTCGACAATGACGGCGGACTCAACATGCGCGTCGCGCTGCACTACTGGGTGGATCCGTCGACCGATGATGCCGTGATCGAGGCGATCACCCGGGGGCCCGTGAGGTCGGGGCGACAATGGCGTGCCGACGGGGTGAAGTTCATGCTCGACGGTGTCATCGATACGGGTACCGCGTGGCTCGAAGAGCCTGACACCCATGGTGACGGACGAAGCGCGATGTGGCCCGATATTGAGCAGTATCGACGCACCGTGCGAAGGATTCACGACGCTCATCTGCGCATCGCTACGCACGCCATCGGTGACCGCGCTATCCGCGAGGTTCTCGACGCCTATGCCGGCCTTCCCGCGGGCCCGGTGCGGCACCGTATCGAGCACATCGAAACCGCCCCCGACTCTACGATCGCTCGCTTCGCGCCCGAGGGTGTGATCGCATCGATGCAGCCCATCCACGTGCGCTGGATGAAGCCGGACTTGACGGATCCTTGGTCGCAGCGTCTCGGTATTGACCGCTGCGCGCACGGCATGCGCTCGGGTGACCTCTCGGTCTCGGGCGCACTCATGGTGCTCGGATCGGACTGGCCAGTCGCGCCCTTCGATCCGCGGCTGGGTCTCTTCGCCGCGCAGTTGCGTCGAGCACCGGACGTGCCTGACGGCGGGATGATCGGCTCGCGCACCGCGCTCGATTCGTACGAGGCGCTGGCGGGCTACACGACTAACGCCGCCCGAGCGATTGGCGAGGACGACGTGGCGGGAATACTGCGCCCGGGTTATCGCGCCGACTTCGTCGCTTGGGGTGAGGACCCCGTCAAGTGCCCTGCGATTGACATCACCGAGCTGCCGATCCTGGCGACGGTCGTCGACGGCAAGGTTGTCCATCGGGCCGAGTAGACGGATTGGCCTAGGGCAATCCCCTGACTTGTTGGCATCGTCAATACGGTTACGCCTAATTTCCAGATGCGGTCCGTGAGGGTCGCAATGAATGGCCCCGAGACGGCCGCGGGAAATTGCGTGATGGCGGGATTTCGAATTACCGTGGCGGGGCGGACTCAGTGTGAGCATTCGAGGGGGGACTGGCATGACACAGGCGTCGTTGATTCTTCGTGGGGGCAAAGTGGCCTCCCCATCCGCACCCGGAGGCTTTGCTGAAGCAATCGCCATCTCCGAGGGCATCGTGCTCGCGGTCGGATCCAACGACGAGATAGATGCCCTATCGGGTTCATCAACGCGCGTAGTGAATCTCGCGGGACGCCTCGCGCTGCCCGCTTTCGGCGATGCCCACGTGCACGCGATTTCGGCGGGCCTCGAGAGCCTGCGCTGCAACTTGCTGGGTCTACGCACTCGCCAGGAATGCCTTGATCGCATCGCCTCGTACGCGGCGGGACTGCCCGCCGATGCCTGGGTGCTCGGCGGCGGCTGGGCACTGGAAGCGTTTCCCGGCGGCGTGCCCAATGCCGCGGACCTCGACTCGGTCTGCGGTGGGAGACCGGCGTTCTTGCCCAACAAGGACCACCACTCCGCGTGGGTGAACACCATCGCGCTTGAGCGCGGGGGTGTCGACGTCACCACTCCTGATCCCTTCGCCGGACGTATCGAGCGCGACGGTCAGGGCAATCCCGTCGGCGCGCTCCATGACAGCGCGATGGGCTTGGTCGCGAGGGTCCTTCCTCCGACGTCGCCCGAGGACTTGACCAACGGGCTGCGCGCCGCGCTCAAGCGTTTGCACGGCCACGGCATCACCCACTGGCAGGACGCCTGCGTCGGTGATGCGGGAGAACTCGGCATCCACGACACCTTCGATGCCTACGTCACCGCCGAACGCGAGGGCTGGCTGACTGGTCGCGTGCGAGCCGCGCTCTGGTGGGACCGTTCGAAGGGCATCGAACAGCTCGCGCACTTCCAGACCCGCCGCGAGACGGCGTCGAAAGGCGCGTTTCGTGCCACCAGCATCAAAATGATGGTCGACGGGGTCTGCGAGACCTTCACCGCGGCTATGTCCAAGGCCTACCTCGGTGACCCTGGTCACCACGGAACACACCGCGGTGACCTCTTTATCGACACCGAGCAGCTCTGCGATGCCACGCACACCCTCGACGCCGAGGGGTTCCAGGTCCACTTCCACGCCATTGGCGACCGCGCGGTCGCGACCGCCCTCGACGCAATCGAAGGCGTTGGCGAACAGCGATGGGGCCTTAACCGCCACCACATTGCCCACTTGCAGTTCATCGCCCCGAGTGACCTCGACCGCTTCAGTCGGATCGGGGCCATCGGGAACTTCCAACCGCTGTGGGCGTGCAACGACCCGCAGATGGAGAATCTGACGATTCCCTTCGTCGGCGATGAGCGCAGTGGATGGCAGTACTCCATCCAGTCGCTGGTGGAGCGCAACGCCCGCATCGCTTTCGGGTCGGACTGGCCGGTCTCGAGTCCTGATCCCCTCCAGGAGATGCACGTGGCCGTGAACCGCATGCTATCGACCGTGCTCGGTCACCCGGGCACTGACGAGACCACGAAGCCGTTCCGCCCCGATCAAGGTCTCTCGGTGCAGCACGCGGTCGACGCCTTCACCAAGGGCGTCGCCTACGTGAACGGTGACGAGGACATCCTCGGCGTCCTCGAGGTCGGGCGTCAAGCCGACGTCGCCGTGCTTAGTCACGACATCTTCGCGATCCCCACTACTGAGATTGGCTACACCACCGTTGATCTGACCGTCGCGCGTGGCGCCGTTGTCCACGGTAATGAATGACCTCACGGGCGTGAGTTCGCGGCCATCGTGAACGGTCACGGGTCTACGCAATGAGGCTGACGCCCGCCGAACGTGACCGGCTGCTGGTCTTCACCGCCGCCGAACTCGCGCGGTCTCGTCGCTCGCGGGGGCTGAAGCTGAACGTTCCAGAATCCATCGCCCTGATCGGCGATACGGCCGCTGAAGCGGCGCGTGACGGACTACGACTGCACGAGGTCATCGCGAAGGGCCGGAACATCCTGACCGCCGATGACGTGCTCGACGGCGTCGTTGAGATCGTCACTGAGGTCCGTATCGAGGCGACCTTTGACGACGGAACGCGGCTCATCGTCGTCGACGATCCTTTCCGGGCGCTCGACGGTGACGTGGCGTACGAATCGACGAGTGACTCACCGGGCGCCGTCGTCGAAGCACCGGTCACGGAAGAGCGACGCATTGACGCGTTCGTCGACGTGGTGAATGAGAGCGACGTCGCGATCACCGTCACCAGTCATTTCCACTTCTTCGAGGTCAATCCCCGATTGCGCTTCGACCGTGCCGCCGCCTACGGGCGTCACCTGGCCATCGACGCGGGCACCACGGTGCGGTTCGACCCGCGGGTGCCGGTTCGTGTGGAGCTCGCGGACATCCGCGGCGCGCGCGTCGTGATCGGTTTCGCGGGGCTCGTCGACGGACCCCTAGATGAGCAAGGCGCGAAGGAAGCGGCGTTGGAGAAGGCGCATAACTGCGGCTACCTGGACGTCGAACGATGAGCCCGACGCGCGCGAGCGTCTACGGCCCCACCACGGGTGACCTTATTCACCTGGGCGACACGCGGCTACACCTGCGGGTGGAGTCCGACGCCGAAGTTCGTGGTGACGAGTTCGTGGTGGGTTTCGCGAAGACCGCCCGTGACGGCATGCACCTGAAAGCGGCGTCGGTCGCCGAGACCTGTGACCTGGTCGTCACCAACGTCATAATGCTTGACGCGGTTCAGGGCTGTCACAAGGTGAGCATCGGAATTCGCAATGGCCGCATCGCTGGCATTGGTCGGGCGGGGAATCCCGACACCATGGACCACGTGGCGGTGGTCGTAGGAACCGGCACCACGATCATCGCGGGCGACGGTCTCATCGTCACCGCCGGGGCCATCGACACCCACGTGCACCT
>JADGOJ010000119.1 GCA_017883045.1 Acidimicrobiales bacterium | reverse complement strand
TCACTACCGGCCGCCACTCGGCCGAGCGGGTCACGCCCTCGATGACGTCGTCCTGACGCGGGTGGCGCGGGCGACCGTGCGCTCGCTCCTGCGTCGCCTCGCCAACGCGCTCGAGGAGACCTGACCCGACCTCCGGTCCCCTAGCGGCCCGCCACCCGCACCGACTGCTGGCCACGTCGGTTCGCAGCCGGTCCCCCGATCGACGACTCGCGCAACACCTGCGGTGCGAGATGCCGTGCGAATGACTCGGTTCCCGCCAGGGGGTCGGCGCCGTTTCGGTCTTTCGGGCCGAACGCACTCTCCCCGATGACCACCCCACCTCGGGCCTCGATCGCCTCACGCATCTCTTGCAGTGTCCCCTTCGGGTCAACGCCGTAGGTGCAGAAGATCCCCACTGGGCGATTGCCGAGTCGCGGCAGCGCCGCGAGCCACTTGCGCATCTTCTTCGCCGGACGAACCTTGGCGACGACGAGGCCTTCGACCCACGTGCCGATCACGATTGCGTCGGCCGCTGCCAGTTCGCGTGCCCCGACACTGGAGATCGGAAGCACCGTCGTGCGCGCACCGTGCGCCGAGAGCTGGTCCGCGATGTTTGAGGCGAGGGCGGCCGTCTGGCCGCCCTCGCTCTCGTAACAGACGAGTACGCGCTCCGCGGCACCCAAGGGGTCGCGAACGTGGTCCGGTCGCGACGGCTGCGCGTCGAGGATCGCCCGCGCCGCTCGGCGTCCCTGCGCCATGGCCTCGACCACGGTCGACGGTCCGGTCAGAGCGTCGCCGACGACCCACAGTCGGTCGTCAACCGGGAGTGCAGCGGCCCACAGTGCGGTTTCGCGACCGAGGGCCAACTGCCCAACGGGGCTGCGGTGCGCGTAGGCCGACGCGGGATTCGCGAGGATGCCACTCGCGGTCCATCGTTGGTCGGCGCGGTCCGTCACCGTCTTGCGAATCGGAACACCCGGCAGCATCTCGGCGTACGACGAGTCGACCCGGTACCCCATGGCCATCACGACCAGGTCCACCCTGAGCCGGTCGTAGCGACCGGTGATGACCTTGGGCGGGCGGGCGGCCTCCTCTTGCACCGTGAGGGTCAACTGGGCCACATGGACACGACCCGCGAAGCCGTGCAGCGCGGTCAACGTTCGCTGGAAGCGGACCTCCACTCCTTCGTGGCGGGCTTCAGCGAGTTCGTCGGGCCGCGCGAGCGCGAACCGCTCGTCGAGCCAGTCAACGCACATGACGTCGAGACCGAGCCGTCGAGCCGTGCGCGCGACGTCCATCGCCGTGTTGCCCGCGCCGAGCACCAGGATCTGACACGGCGACGCGGTCGGATCGAGCCCGAGCCCTTCGAGGAACGTCGTGGCGTCCCCCGCCGGTTCGAGGGCGGCCTTGGCGCCCTGGAGGAATCGCGTCGCGTCCACCACGCCCTCGAGGTCGGCACCCGGCACGGGCAGACGGATCGGGACGCCGGCGCCGTGGGCGACGACGACCGCGTCGTGCGCGCTGAGCAGTCGCTCCATGTCACCTGGCTCGATCGTCGTGTCGCAGTGGAGCTCGACGCCCGCCCGGGTGAGCTGCTGCCAGGGCCGCGTCGCGACGGCGTCGGGAAGGGTGAAGTCGGGCATTCCCCAAATGGTCAGTCCCCCCGGCGTCGACTCCTTCTCGTAGACGGTCACCGACGCACCCGATTCGATGAGGTCCCACGCCGCGCCGACACCGGCCGGACCCGAGCCGATGATCCCGACGGACAGCCCGGCGCCGGCGTGTTCGATCCACGCCTCGGACGTCATGCTCGGCGCCGGCACCGGCGCGTGGTCGGCGACGAAGCGCTCGAGGCGGCCGACGGCGACGGGCACCCCGCCGGCGAGCGACCAGCTGCACGAACCCTCGCACTGGGCTGACTGGTTGCACACCCTCGAACAGATGTCGGGGATCACCGTGGTCCGGCTGAGGATCCGGTGGGCCTCGTCGAGGTCGCGATCGCGGATCGCGGCGATGAACTGGGGGATGTTGTTGTGCGCCGGGCAGCCCCGAACGCACGTGGGGTCGGGGCAGTTCAGACACCGGTTCGCTTCGGCGATCGCCTCGTCCCACGTCGCAAAACCGACCCGAGTCTCTTCGACGTTCCCTCGAAGCTCGACGGGCTGGTGCAGCGGCGGGTCGAGTCGTTCGGCGACCAACATCGGTCCGTCGACGGTGATGGCGCTGAAGGGGCACGTGCGTACGCACTGGCGACAGCCAACGCACGCGTCGTCGTCGGCGATCGCGGTCCAGGTGTGCGGTTCCATCGAGAGCGCTCCGGAGGGGCAGCGAATCACGCACTCTTGGCATCCCGCGCAGCGGTCCACCACGACGGTTACGTGCAGTGCTTCGTTGGTGAAGGTGTCGGTCAGGGTCATGGCGTTCTCCTAGCTCGCGGCATTCATCAGGACGTACAGCCCGGCGGCGGCGGCGCCGCAGGCGAAGGCGAAGGTCGATGCCCCGATCTGCACCGTGCGACGACCGCCGCCCGCGAGGACCATGTCGCGTCCGGCGATCTTCCAACTCGCCCACATCGCCGCCGCGGTTCCCAGCATCATCACCGCAACTTGCACGGCGATGATCCCGGGCGTCGAAGCGATCAGCGACGCGTTGTAGAGCGACGAGGACGTCGTGCCGGCGCCGAAGAGGTGCCCGATCGACACGACCACGCGGGGGAAGTGCAGGAAGAACTTGGGCAGCTGGCGGGCGAAGTAGTCCGCGCCCACGACGGGGATGACCCCGTACATCAACGGCAGGAAGTAGAAGCGGAAGGTGCTCGTACGGTCGTTGAAGTTCCGCCCGCTCCTAGGGACCACATTCGATCCCGCGTAGGTCTTCTGGAAGATCCATGCCGCGCCGGCCATCACCAGCGCCGCCGCCGCGATCGTCCCGAGGTAGTTCAGCGGGTTGGGGTACTGGGGGAAGTGGGTGTGGACGTTGAGCCAGTTGTCCAGGCTCGCGAACGGCGACAGCGCGTTCAACTGCTGGTAGACCACGAGTCCGAAGAGCACCGCCACGGACCAGGCCACGTCCGCCCGGCGTCGCAGGGGCGCCACCACCGAGGTCATCGGCTTCTGGACGAACAGCCCGATGTTGTCCGACGGGCACGCCTTGTAGCACTCGGTGCAAAGACCACACGACAGGTTCGAGTCCGAGCTGCCGGGCCAGGTGTACCACGCGCAGCCGTATGCGTCTTCGCCACCGCGCATGCAGTTCTTCGTCTGACAGCTCAGACAGACGTCGCGGTCACGCGTGCGAAAGCCGGCCACCGATCCCATCGCGCCGACCGTCCCGACCAGTGCCGAGAGCGGGCAGAGGTAGCGACAGAACGTCCGACGCTCGAAGACGAGGAAGAAGACGAGCGCGCTGCTCACGATGCCGAGCACCATGAAGCTCGTCGACGCCGGGTTCCCCGGACCGGCAATGTTGAAGTACTCCTCGATCCAGGTCAAGACCAGGAACGTCCCGACCGAGAGGAGGAACCCGTACTGGGCGACCTTCTCGGGCATCTTCAAGCCGAGACCGATGTTCGAGCTCGTCCGCTTCCAGAAGGTGTGGCGCTGGACCCACTCACCAAACCCCCCGAAGGGACACATGGCGCACCAGGCGCGCCCGACCACCACCATCATCACGAACACCAGACAGAACCAGAGGTACCACGTGATGGCCGTGGCGAAGTTGAGCCCGGGATCGACGGCACCCAACAACCCGATTCCGATGACGAGCCAGAAGATGATCTGGTTGGGCAGGATCATGAAGAACTGCAGTCGACGGTCGCGCAGCAACCGGGCCACGAGGGGAATGCGCGCGAGGTCCATCCCCGGATTGGGGTCGGTGGACGCGAAGTGGCCGGTCGCGCTCGGGTCCTGAGGCTGGCGGGTGCGGATGGCCACCGCAATCGGATCGACGAGATGGCGGCTAGGCGACTTCGTGACTACCTGCCCTTCGGTTTTGACTTCCATGACTGCCCCCCGCTCGTTTAGTAAACCACTTCAGTATTACCGTAGTACTACTGGTATACTTAGGTACTATCACTGAGGGCCAGTGCTTGTCAAGTACCGGGCGCGATGCCCGAGGGAGGACCGGAGTGGTCAACCAGTCACCCGCAACATCAGCAACGACAACGCGATCCAGCGGAGATGCTCCAGGGGAGTTGGGCGCTTCGGGCCGCTCGCGACCAGGCTCGTGGCATCTGCGAGTTCCCCTCGGGACTGGAACTACGCACCGTGGTCGGGTACTTAGACTGACCGAGGGCAAGGAGTTGTATGGATGAGACCAACGTGCCAGCGCCCGCCGGAGAGCGGCCGACCGGCTCGCTCGGGAGCGGTGCTGGCGCGACTGCGACCGCTGCGCCAAGTATCCGGGTCGTCATCGTCGACGACCATGCACTGGTTCGCGAAGGCACGCGCCAGCTGCTCGAGCAGGGTCCCGGCATCGATGTGGTCGCCACGGCCGGTTCGGCCGAGGAGGCCCTGCCGCTGCTGCGCGAACTCACCCCTGATGTTGTCCTCGTGGACATCAACCTGCCCGCGATGAGCGGTCTCGAACTCGCCCGCGACATCGCGACCTCGTTGCCCGAGGTCCACGTCCTCATCCTCAGCGCGTACGACGAGTACGCGTACATCGCCGAGGCCCTCGAGATCGGTGTCGGCGGGTATCTGCTGAAGACCGCCAGCGCGAAGGAACTGGTCGACGCGGTCCGGGCGGTCTCCGACGGAGTCCTCGTCTTGGACCGCCAGGTGTCAAAGCGACTGGTGCGCCATCGCCAGAGTGGCCCCGAGACCGTCGGCACCCTGACGCCGAGGGAGACCGACGTCCTCGTGTTGCTCGCCCAAGGCAAGTCGAACAAACAGATCGCCGCGCAACTGGAACTCGGGACGCGAACGGTGGAGGGCTACGTGTCGAACGTGCTGAGCAAGCTCGGCGTCACGTCTCGCACCGAGGCCGTCACTCACGCTCTGAGTCACCGTCTGGTGAACGCGCCGAACTATGCCGACGCCAACGACGAACGCTAGGCTCCCGCTGATCGTTCGACGGGCCCTGAACCCTCCGATCCGAGAGCTACCCTTCTGGTCGATCCAGGC
>JADGOJ010000118.1 GCA_017883045.1 Acidimicrobiales bacterium | reverse complement strand
TCGGCGCGTCGCCCCTGAAGCCAGTTTCCTCGCGCGACGTTGGCCCACGTGGCGCGAAAAAAGAGAGGGGAGTTTATTGGGGTGCGGTATTTATCCCGAGGGCCGTGCCGCGTTAGAAGGCGTCGATCCGCAGGTGCTCCGTCGTCACGATAAGTGCTTACTGTTGAGTCACTTCGATCAAATGCAGGCAGGACCGAAAGGACCTGATCACTGGGAATCAGTCGGCCACTTCTGACCCCCCAGAGATTGCCAATAAACTGATTACGCCAACTAATTCCGGGTGCCGATCGGGGTGAATTTCGACTTGCGCCCCATCCCATAATCTGGCTCGAGATCCGGCTTCCGCGATCGACCCCTAAGCCTTTGACGGTGGCGTCGATGCGGCCTGACTAGGGCCCGTCAGTCTGACAAATGACCCGTTATCGGACCGTGTGCAAGAAAAGAGGCGCAAGTGGTGAAGTGATCGTCGGTCATCATACCTCGCGCGCGGTGCGGCGGGCAAACCAAGGTGCGCTATCCGTCAGAATCCACCGATCACGTCGACGCTGATGCGCCCGCGCATCCCACCCGCCGCCAAACGCTTGATGCCCACCACCACGTCGCGGACAGGCACCGTGGAATCGATTGGGACTTTCAATCCTTCCGTCAACCAACGACCGAGCAACGCGAGATCGTCGGCCCGGTTCTTCACGATCACCAGCTTCGCGCGGGTGGCCGTGAACAGGCATAGGCCAAGCTGGAACATGATTGCTGGCCCTGGAAGCGTCGTCACATAGACGCCGCCCCTGCCGAGCAGGTGTCGCATCGCGGACCAGGAAGAAACCGCAGCAGCGTCGAACACGACATCGAAGGGACCTTTGGCGACTCTCAGCGGATCTTCTTTCTTGCGATCGATCACCACCTCGGCGCCCAATCCCCTGACGAAGTCGACCGCATGGGTCGCGCATACCGCTACGACTTCAGCACCGAGCTTCTTCGCGACACCTACGCCGAGGGCGCCCACGCCGCCAGACGCGCCGATGATGAGCGTGCGACCACCTGATGGCAGGCGGCCGAGGTCTCGAAGCGACTGTAACGCCGTGATGGCCGGTGTGGCGGCCGCAGCCGCGAGGGCGTGGGATACGCTCGCGGGCTTCCGAATCAGTCCCGATGTCGTCGAGACCGTGTACTCGGCAAACGCGCCGAGCGTGTTGGATCCAGAATAGGGCAGAAATCCGAAGACCTCGTCACCCTGGGATACCGTCGCAACACCGGCACCCACCAGATCAACGACACCCGAGAAGTCGTAGCCGAGCACCATCGGGAAATTGCGGCCATGCAAGAACTTCGTTGAGCCGGTCGCGACCTTCTGCTCCGAAGGATTCACGGCCGAGGCGTGGACCTTCACGCGAACCTGGTGGGACGCGGGCTCGGGGGTGGGCAACTCGATGAGCTTCATCTGGTCCACTGGACCGTACGAGGGTATGGCCATCGCGCGCATGGAGGAGACTCCCTTCGATTGCGTCGATGTTAGACCCTACTGTAGGGCCGCAATGGGAATTGCGGCCCACAGAAGCGACCTGGCGGATGTTTCAATCGGGGGTGCGTTCGATTCGCTTCTGCGTGCCGGAAGCCGGAACTGGGTACACAATCCCGGCGAGTTCCTCGATGCGTTCGCCGCGGAACCTGTGTTCGCGGGCCGCCAGACGGCCTTCCTCACCACCTGTAGGGAATGAGCGCTTTTGCAGCCTCCGCGTCCCAGGGCAGGTCGAGAGCGTCCGGCTCGTCGTACGTGTAGGGTCGCGTCGGCATGTTGACGACGATGGCCTCCGACGTGCCGATGTTCTTCCAGCCGTGGTAGACGTCCGGCGGGATCACGACCAGTCCCGGGTTGCGGTCGCTGAACGTGAACTCGTTCAGACGCCCGAACGTCGGCGATCCCTCGCGACCGTCCCAGCAGACGACATGGACGAGCCCGCTCGCGACGAAGAGCCGGTCGGACGTCTTCCGGTGGAGGCCCCATGCGCGCACCCGGCCAGGCAGCGTCGTCGTCATGTGGACCTGGCGGATCGGTTCGGAGACGAGGTCCCAGTCGTCGCGCGCGATCTCGATGACGTGGCCGTCCTCGTGAGGCACGGGCCGCGTGAGGCGGTATCTGAGGCCGTCGATCGGGTCCACGCACAGCTCGCCGCTGGCCCGGACATCCGAGCTTTTCGGGACCACGACGCTTTCTCCGGCGAATCTGCCGCGAGAATCGCTCATCAGCCTCCTTCGCCGCTCGCGAGCTTATAGGACGTTACGCCCAGTCGAAGGCCGCGACCGCAAAATCGAGCACGCGAGGGTCGGTCGGAATCCGCCGCCCGCCGCCCACGGGCTCGAGCGTGACGGTCGCGCCGCGGCCCGCCAGGGCCGGCAGGTGAATCTCGAGGCGCCGCCGGCCGGCGAGTTCGGCGCGGCCCCTCTCGACGCCCGATCCGTCTCGCACGCGAAGGAGCAGCGGGCGATCGCCGGCGCCGGGGCCCGGGAACACCTCGAGCCAGAGAGCGCGACGGCCACGCGAGGGACGCGTCACGACGAGCTGCGCGGGACCGCCCGCCCACCGAAACCCAAGCCCCCATCCGTCGCGCTCGAAGTCGTGCCAGCCCGCACCGAGGAAGAGACCGTCGGCCGGGAGCTCGTCACCGGCGTGCAGTGCCTGCCGGAACCGCACCGGCCCCACGTCGTCCCGCCTGTTGAAAGATCGGAGGGTCGCGGCGTCCGCGAACAGCGGAGGAGGAGGGACCGATGGCGCTGCTGGACGTTCGGCGAGCGGCAGCCCGCGCACGGCGCGCAGCGCATCGACCGCCGAGCCCGGCGCGACGTCGTCGGGTGTCCAGACGACGGAGACGAGCTCCGGATGCCGCCCCGCGAGGACCTTCAAGGTGTCCATGAGCTCCCGGTAGCGAAACTCCGGCTCCCGGGCGAGACGCCGCCGGCAGTCGGCCTGCTCCTCCGACTTCCTCTCGAGGTACGAGTTTTTCCGCAGCCCGGACGGGAACTTGAAGACGGTCAGCTCTGACACCGGAACGATCTTCCTTCCGCGGTCCCAGGTGCGCTGTAGGAGATCGAGCTCGGGGAGCACACGCAGCTCGCGGTAATCCCTCCAGCCCCCGATCTCCCGGGTCAACGCCGTCCGATGGAGAATTGACGAAGGAGGCGCCTGAAGGCGCATGACGTGCATGCCCGGAGTGAGTCCGACGAGACGGCGGTCTCCGGACCCCGGCGGCCCGAGAACTTCCGTCACAGAATAGACGAGGTCCGCCTCCGACGCCTCGAGCGCAGAGACGAGCGTCTGGAGGTGGCTCGGATGCCAGATGTCATCGTGCCCGAGATAGGCGACGTACGCGCCTCTAGCGCGCGCAAGGCCCTCGTTGTTCGGGGCCGACTGGTGGCCAGAGTTGCGCGGCAGGTTATGCCAGAGGACGCGTGGATCGCGAAACGAGGCGACGACGTCGGCCGAGTCGTCAGTACAGCCGTCCCCCACGACAAGGACTTCGAAGTCGCGCAGGGTCTGGTCGAGCACGGAAGCGATCGCATGACGCAGGACGGAACTCCAGTTGTACGTCGCGATCACGACGCTCACGCGCGGCGGACGATCCCTGTCGGACACGCTCATACCCGGCGGCAGTCTACGTTCGGGGCCCTTACATTCCAGCCTTCAAGAGCGCCCGTGCCCTCGTCGCCGCGCTTTTCCTCCTCGCACTTTCTGCTCGGAATTGTAGGGCTGCAATGGGAATTGCGGCCCGTCCTGGCGTTCGCAGACCAGCGCGTCGGTCACTACGATGCCTCCGTGCGCGCACACTTCGACCGAGGTTCACCCACCGGGTGACCGCCCGTCAGGCTGCTTTTCGAACCAGAACTGGCAGCAGCCGCTCCGCATCGAGATACTCGATTCGAAACGGCGAGTCCTTGAGACCTTCGCCCGGCCTGCCACGAGGAGGCCGGATCGCAGAGAGATGGGCGGGCGCTCCTGATCCCCAGGATTCGGAAGCGCTGCTCGGGCGCGTAATGCGGGCGCTGGCGTTCAGGCACCTTGTCCCAACGCGTCCCGAGGATCCCAGCAGCCTCACGCGTCATCCTGAGGAGCAGGGCGTTCTCTTCGGCCCTTACGAATAGCCGCGCTGCAGTCGCCCCCGATTCCCGCAGCCGACCAAAGGCCGAGCCCAGAGCGAGGCCGAGAAGGTGCGAGGCGCGTAGGAGCGCGGGAAGCGCCGTCGGAGGACTGCCGCCTCGCGGCGGCCGAAAAGAGCGCATGAAGGGCTCCCGTCCGGACAGAATGCCCGTCTACGGGCCGGGAGGAAAGTGCGTCGGCCACGCGCCACAGCGCCCCGCAATTCTCATTGCACCCCTACAATAGGCGCGGCGGATACATAATGAAGGGCATCTGACGAAATGGCCAACGAACCGATTGTTTCTCCATCATCCGACCCGGAGAGTCTTCCTGACCGCCGCGCGCTGGTAGCAGCGATCGTAATCCTGGTCCTGGGGATCGCAATCATCGCTGTGGCTAGCGATGCGTTTTTCGACTTCGCCACGCAACTGAAGGCGAACAATCCCCTGATTCGGCAGCTTGATCAAGGGGTTCATGACTGGTGCGTAACGCACCGGAACAATGCGGGGAATATCTTCTTCGTCATCATCACCACGCTTGGAAGTCCTCTGGTTCTCAGTGTCGTCACCGCGATCGTCGTGATCGTGAAATGGCGAAAACACCAGCGTGGAACCGGGCTCTTTCTCGCGTTGGCCACCGCCGGAGGATACGGGATCAATCTCGCTCTGAAGCAACACTACGCGCGCGCCCGTCCGCTGCTGACACAGGCGGTCCAGGGGGTGCATGGATACTCTTTTCCCAGTGGCCATGCCATCGGTTCGGCTGTCGTCCTGGGCGCATTCGCGTACCTGATCATTTGCGGCAAACATGAGCTGCACATCAAGGTGCTTTCGGTCATTTTCGCGGTGTTGCTGCTCGTCGCTGTCTGTTGGTCGCGCGTCTACCTCGGTGAGCACTGGTTGACAGATGTGATTGCCGGCGCGGGCCTCGGCGCGGTCTGGCTGCTCGCCGCAATACTGGCCCAGGAGATCGGCCGGTGGACGCGCCGTCT
>JADGOJ010000117.1 GCA_017883045.1 Acidimicrobiales bacterium | reverse complement strand
GGCCTTCCCCAGTTTCGGTTCCGAGCGCATGGGTGCGCCCGTCGAGGCCTACTGTCGCATCGGACGAAACGTCATCCGCACCCGTGAACCGGTCAGCCATCCCGACGTCGTGATCATCCAAGACCCCACGTTGCTGGGCCAGGTGGACCTCTTCGCCGGGCTGAGCAGCGACGGCTACGTCCTGCTCAACAGCGTCGGGAGCTTCGATGAACAGGGCATGAACGACGAGCTCGCATCGTTTCGCCGCGAGCGATTGCTCACCGTGCCGGCCACCGAGATCGCCCGCACGCACCTCGGGCGAACGACGCCGAACTCCGCCCTGCTCGGAGGCTTCGCGGCGATGACCGGCGTCGTCTCGCTCGACGCGGTCAGCCAGGCGATCCGCCACCGCTTCGCCGGGGCGCTCGGCGAGGCCAACGTCGCGGCCGCGACCGCCGCCTACGAGTACGTGGTCCACGAGAACGAGGAGTTCGCCCGTGCAACGCCAGATTGAGGGTTCCCAGGCCATCGCGCAGACGGTGGCGATGTGCCGCCCCCAAGTGGTCTGCGCCTATCCGATCTCGCCCCAGACCCACATCATCGAAGAGCTCGGCGCGATGGTGAAGAAGGGCGAGCTGGCGGATTGCGAGTACATCAACGTGGACTCCGAGATGGCGGCGATGTCGGTGGCGATCGGGGCCTCGGCGGTAGGCGCCCGAGCCTTCACCGCGACGGCGAGCCAGGGGCTGCTCTACATGATCGAAGCCGTCTACAACGCGGCCGGTCTCGGGCTGCCCGTCGTGATGACGCTCGCGAACCGCGCGATCGGCGCGCCGATCAACATCTGGAACGACCACACCGACGCCATGGCCGTGCGCGACGCGGGGTGGGTGCAGCTCTTCGCCGAGACCAACCAGGAGGCGGTGGACCTGCACATCCTGGCCTTCGCCCTGGCCGAGGAGCTCTCGGTGCCCGTGATGGTCTGCGTCGACGGCTTCATCCTGACACACTCGATCGAACGCGTCGACATGCCCGAGCAGGAGCAGGTCGACCGGCTGGTCCCACCCTTCGAGCCACGCCAGATGCTCGACCCCGACGACCCGGTCTCCATCGGCGCGATGGTGGGCCCCGAGGCCTTCACCGAGGTGCGCTACCTCGCCCAGGTGAGAATGCACCGCGCCCTCGACGTCATCCCCGAGTTGGCCGGGCGCAACGCCGAGGTCCTCGGACGCCCGGCGACCGGGCTGCTGCACCCCTATCGCACGGCCGACGCCGACGTCGTGGTCGTGGCGATGGGTTCGGTGCTCGGCACGATCAAGGACGTCGCGGATGACCTGCGCGAGTCCGGGATCCGCGTCGGTGTGCTCGGTATCTCGTGCTTCCGACCGTTCCCGGTCGAGCAGGTCCGCGAGGCCCTCGCGGGGGCCAAGACCATCGTCGTCGTCGAGAAGGCGTTCAGCATCGGCTACGGCGGGATCCTCTCGACCGACATCGCCATGGCCCTCTCGGGCCAGACGGTGCCGATCCACACGATCGTCGCGGGACTGGGCGGACGTCCGGTGTGGGCCGCGTCGCTGCGCAAGTTGTTCGTCGACGCCCACGAGGGCCGGCTCGCCGAGACGGTCTTCTGCGATCTCAACACCGGCCTCGTGGAGGCCGAACTGGAGCGGATGGCGATCAGTCGCCGTTCGGGACCGCCGGCGGAGAACGTGCTGCGCGACCTCGCCGGCAAGTCGGGACTGAACTGATGGCGAGCGAGCGCACGCCGGTGCGGTTCTACCAGGTCGGGAGTTTCGCCGTCGGCAACCGACTCGTGGCGCTCGAGCAGCGCAGTGCACAGTCGGACCCCGAGCGGGCCAACTCGCTGACCTCGGGGCACCGCGCGTGCGCCGGATGCGGCGAGGCGCTCGGCGCTCGCTACGCGCTCGACGCGGCGATGCGCGCGACCGAGGGCCGGCTCGTCGCGGTGAACGCCACGGGCTGCCTCGAGGTCTTCTCCACGCCCTATCCCGAGACCTCGTGGCGTATTGCGTGGCTCCACTCGCTCTTCGCCAACGCGTCCTCGGTGGCGACCGGCGTCGCCGCCGGACTCCGCGCGAAGGGACGCAGCGACGTGCGCGTCGTCGCCCAGGGCGGTGACGGCGGCACGGCCGACATCGGCTTCGGTTCGCTCTCGGGGATGTTCGAGCGCAACGACGACGTGCTGTTCATCTGCTACGACAACGAGGGCTACATGAACACCGGCGTGCAGCGTTCGGGCACCACTCCGGGCGCAGCGCGCACCGCCACGACCCAGGTGGTCGGACCCCACCCGGGCAACGTCTTCGGACAGGGCAAGGACATGCCGAGGATCGCCATGGCCCACGAGATCCCCTACGTCGCCACGGCCACCGTCGCTGACCTGTTCGACCTCGAGTCCAAGGTCGAGCGCGCGATGGCCCACCACGGCGCGCGCTACCTGCACATCCTCGTGCCCTGCCCCCTCGGGTGGGGGGCGCTGTCGAGTGACACGATCCGCCTGGCGCGCCTCGCCCACGAGACGGGGATCTTTCCGGTCTTCGAGGCCGAGCACGGCGAGGTGACCTCGTCGCTGGCGATCCGACGCCGCACGCCGGTCGAGGAGTACCTGCGGCCCCAGAGGCGCTTCGCGCACCTGTTCGACAAGCACGGCGAGGTGAGCGCCCCCGAGGTCGTCGCCAAGCTCCAGGCGCTCTGCGACCGCAACATCGAGCGCTACGGGCTCTCGAAGGAGGAGGGGCAGTGAGCAAGAAGCCGTTCGCCATCACGCTGGGCGTCGGCACGAGCCTCGCCAACAAGACCGGTTCGTGGAGGGTCGAGCGGCCCGTCTACGTCGACCGGCTTCCCCCGTGCAACAACGCCTGCCCGGCGGGCGAGAACATCCAGGGCTGGCTGTACGAAGCCGAGGAGGGGAACTACGAGGCCGCGTGGCGGCTGTTGATGACGGCGAACCCGCTGCCGGCGATCATGGGGCGTGCTTGCTTCCACCCCTGCGAGACGTCCTGCAACCGGGCCCAGATCGACGAGGCGGTCGGGATCAACGCGGTCGAGCGGTTCCTCGGGGACCAGGCGATCGAGGAGGGCTGGCGGGTGCCGGTCGTCGCCGAGCCGAGCGGTCGTCGGGTGCTCGTCGTGGGATCGGGACCGGCCGGACTGTCCGCGGCGTACCACCTGCGCCTCGCCGGCCACGAGGTCGAGATCCACGAGGCGGCGCCGCTGCCCGGAGGCATGCTGCGTTACGGGATCCCCGCCTACCGTCTGCCGCGCGACGTCGTCGAGGCCGAGATCGACCGGATCGTCCAGATGGACGTCAGGCTCGTGCTCAACAGTCGCATCGAGCGCGTGAGTGACGCCATGGCCCAAGGCGGCTTCGACGCCGCCTTCGTCGGCATCGGCGCCCAACGGGGCAAGCACCCCGACATCCCCTCGGGCGACGCCGCCAAGGTCCTCGACGCCGTCTCCATGCTCCACGGATTCGAGGATGGCGAGGCGCCGGTCCTCGGGCGACGCGTCGTCGTCTACGGCGGCGGCGACACCGCGATGGACGCGGCGCGCACCGCGCAGCGCCTCGGTGCGACCGAGACGATCGTCGTGTACCGGCGCACCCGCGACCACATGCCCGCCCACGACGAGGAGGTGCTCGACGCGCAGGCGGAGGGCGTCCAGATGCGCTGGCTGTCGACGGTGGCGCGTGCCGACGGCGGCCGCCTGACGATCGAGAAGATGGTGCTGAACGACAAGGGCGTCGCCGAGCCCACCGGAGAGTTCGAAGACCTCGAGGCTGACTCGCTGGTGCTGGCCCTGGGCCAGGACACCGACCTCTCGCTGGTCGGGGACTGGAGTGAGGTCGTCACGACCGGCGGCGTCGTCAACGTCGACGTCAGCCAGATGACGGGCCGAGCAGGGGTCTTCGCCGGCGGCGACGCCTCGAGCAGCCCGACGGGCGAGCGCACGGTCACGGCCGCCGTCGGCCACGGCGCCCGGGCGGCCGCGGCGATCGACGCGTGGCTCGCCGGGGGAGTGTTCGAGCCCGTGGCCGAGCGCCCGCTCGCGACGGTGGAGCGGCTCAACTCCTGGTACTACGCCGACGCGCCGCGAACGATGCGCCCGCACCTCGAGGCGATCCGGCGCCGTTCGAACTTCGACGAGGTCGTCGGCGGACTGACCGCCGAGGACGCCCTCTTCGAGGCGCGCCGCTGCATGTCGTGCGGCAACTGCTTCGAGTGCGACAACTGCTTCGGCGTGTGTCCTGACAACGCCGTGATCAAGCTGGGACCCGGATTGCGCTACGAATTCAACCTCGACTACTGCAAGGGCTGTGGCATCTGCGCCAAGGAGTGCCCGTGCGGAGCCATCGACATGGTGCCCGAGCACCGCTGAATCGCCGGGTCGCGCCGGACCAGCGCCACCGCGCGCGCAGCTTCAGGCGTCGGGCGTGCCCTCGACCGGCCCCGGCGCGTTGACGTCGTGGGTGGTCGGGATCGGTGACTCGAATCCCACGGGCCCCAGGGGCTCGAACATCGGCACCTGACCCAGGCAGTGGATGAGTTCGAGCTGGCACTGATCGCGATGCCTCGCGGCCGCCTCCCGGCCGTCGATCGCCTTCTGCAACCGTTCGGCGAGCCCCTCGCCCGACCCGTCGTCCGTGAGGTTCGACGACGCTTCGCCGCTCTCCCCGGCCTGCAGGTGGGCCACGGCCCTCTGCCAGGACTGCAGCGCGCTCTCGGCCGAAGCGAGGGCGGCTCGCTGCTCGGCGCACTCCTCGGGTCGCTTCTTGCGTCGCGACGCGGCGAGGAAGGTGAACCCCATCACCGCGAGCAACACGACGGCCGCGCCCATGAACAACAGGGGACCGGCGCTGGTCGTCGACGCCGTCAAGAACCCCGTCGTCACCCTGCACCCCGCCGTTCTCCGAACATCAATGTCCCCCGTGATCGTCGGAACAGGCCGCTCGACAAAACGCTACCTCGCTCGACCCGCCGAATTCTCGATACCGGAGACCGGCCTGTCGCCGCGCCGCGACCGGAACACCTCGCGGGTTCAGCGCTCGAGGACCCCGTCGACGCGGCGCGGGATCGCGAGGGGGTTCGCCTCGCGCAGCGCCGGCGGCAGGAGGGCGTCGGGCACCGCTTGGAAGGCGACCGGACGCAGCCAGCGCTCGATCGCCGCCGCGCCGACCGACGTCGTCGTCGGCGACGTCGTCGACGGCCACGGACCTCCGTGCTGCATC
>JADGOJ010000035.1 GCA_017883045.1 Acidimicrobiales bacterium | reverse complement strand
GGTGGGCGCTGGGGGACTCGAACCCTCGACCTCAGCCGTGTGAAGGCTGCGCTCTAACCAACTGAGCTAAGCGCCCGAAGCGACAATGCTACCTCGTTGGTTGACCTTCTGCTTTTGTCCGGAGTTGTAGCCTTCACCTGTGCCAGAAAACGTAGAGTCATCGTCCACTGGTTCTGGCCGAGGTTGGCGGCGTGCTCGTCGCGTCTCGGAGGTTCCCCGCGAGGTCGTGATGGGCTTGGACTCGATCGAGCGCAAGGTCAGCTTCGTCGCCGGAGGCATCGCCCTGGTGCTGGCGGCGGTGCTACTTCCCCACATCCTGCACGACACCACCGTCATCGACTCAGCGAAGCTCACGAAGCTGCACCAGTGCCCGACCGGTTTCCACCTGGTGAACAGCGCGTGCCAGCGCTCCAGGCTCACCCACCCGTCCGATTGGCTCCCCCAGTTCCTCGAGATCATCATCTTCGGCGCCGTGCTGGTGTTCTTCGCGTTTCGCGCCAAGCGCGCCGGCGTCGCGGTCTGCGGACTCTTCCTCGGCCTGGCCCTCGGCACGGTCGGCCTGCCGTTCCTCTTCCTCGGCGGTTGGCTGATCATCCGCGCATTGCGCCTGCAGAAGTACGGCGACGCCACTTTCGCGGGCTCTTCGCGTAGGGCCCGGGAGAAGGCCCGGGCCAAGCGGGGCGATCGCACGACCTCGACGTCGAGGGGAACGGCGAGGGCCTCGGCGCGGGGCGCTTCGAAGAACGCTGCCGCGAAGCCCTCGGGTCCAGCACCCTCGAAGCGCTACACCCCGAAACAGAAGCCCCGCAAGCGCTGAGATGACCCAACTCGGTCTCGACTACCCGACGAAGTGGGGTCGCACCTGTAGAGCCCGTCTCGCACGTAACCTCATCCAAGTCGGCTTCATGGTGCCCTACACCCGCTACATCTCCTCGCTCGACGTCCAGGGCGTCAAGAACATCGAGGGCGACGGTCCGTTCGTCTTCGTGGCGAACCACACGAGCAACCTCGACACGCCCCTGGTCATCGCGGCCCTGCCCGCGCCCATCCGCAGGCGACTCGTGGTCGCCGCCGCGATGGACAACTTCTTCATGGACGCGCGCAAGGCCTTTCGCACCGTGCTGATCTTCAACGCCATTCCGATCGACCGTCACAAGGTCAATCGACGCAGCTCCCAGCAGGCCCTCGAACTGGTCGAGGACCGCTGGAACCTCCTGATCTATCCCGAGGGCGGGCGTTCACCCGACGGCAACTTCCACGAGTTCAAGGGCGGGGCGGCGTACCTCGCCGAGCGTGCGAAGGCCACCGTGATTCCCACCTACATCCACGACTCGGGGTACCTGCAGGGTCGAAAGTGGGCCAAGGCGCCCAAGTTCGTGAATGCCCCCTACCAGCGCCGCCACCACGTCAGCGTCACCTTCGGCGAGCCGATGCGCTGCGGCGCGAACGAGAACATCCGGCGCTTCTCCAACCGCATCGAAGCGGCGGTCGAGGACCTGGGACGTCTGGTCAGCGGCGACCCGACCTACGGCGTCACCAAGTCCGACGAGGACTAGCGGCCCAGCACCGAGCAGCGTTCCCGGTAGAGCCGGTCGGCCACGGTGGCGAGCGGTTCGAGTTCCTCGCCCACCACGGCTCCGAGCACCAGGTCGGCGAACCACGGGTTCATCGCGAGGACCGGCCCGTGGGCGTAGGTCGCCCAGATGTTCGAGGTCCGATAGCCGTCGAGCGCGCCGTCGTTCCCCCGCCCCTTGACGACGTTGCCGAGCGGCGACACGCCGCTCGCGAGCGTCGTGAGTCCTCCGTGGTTCTCGAACCCGACGAGCAGGTCAGCGCCCACCCGCACCGCGAGTTCGCCGACCGATCGGCGCTCGCCGCGACGGGTCGCGACGTCGACGAGGCCGAGCCCCTCGTACTCGTCGTCGCCTTCGACGCTGAACGAGCTGCCGAGGATCTGGAGTCCGGCACAGACCGCCACCACGTGGGCGCCGCCGTCATTCACCCGAGAGGCGAGCGACGAAGCGCGCAGCAGGTCCGCCGCCAGTCGTTGGGGGCCATCCTCACCGCCACCCAGCAGGTAGAGGTCGGCTTCGGGCAGCTCATCACCGAGCCCCACGTGCTCGAGAGACGCCTGGATGCCCCGTCGCCGGGCCCGATCGGACACGACCAGGCCGTTGCCGCCGTCGCCGTAGGTGCCGAGCAGTTCCGGGAAGAGGACGGCGACCCTGATCACGCGCTCGACCTCGCCAGCCAGTCGCTGAAGGCCGTGTAGTTCGCGAGCAGGAGCACGGGCCGATCGGACACCGGGACGACTTCCTCGTCGTCCACGACGAGGAAGTCGACGTCCGCGTAGTCGAGCCGCGTCGCGAGGTCAAGGCGACGATCGCCGAAGCAGAGCACCCGATGGCCACGCAGCTCTTCGAATGGGACGTCGTAGAGCCACGACGGGTCTCGTCCGTCGGCGATGCGCGCGTTGATGGCCACCCACACGTCGCTCCTGTCGGCGGGAACGGTCGAGAGCATGGCGGCGAATCCGGCCGGGTTCTTAGCGAGCAGTAGTTGGACCGTGTGCCGGTTCCAATGGCGGACACTGAAGCGACCGGCCACGCTCGCGACCTCGCTGATCCGCGTCACCGCTCCAGCCAGGTCGACCCCGATCCGGGCGAGTGCAGTGAGGGCCATGGCGGCGTTGGACCGGTTGAATTCACCGGGCACCGCGAGGTCGAGGTTGACGCGTCGGCCGTCGATCACCAGTTGCTCGTGCAGCGTCGTCGTGATCGCCTTGGGCTTGGCGAATCCGCACCGGCAGTGCCACGAACCCACGGCGTGGGTCAGGGCTTTCGTGCACTTGGGGCACGACACCGCGTCGGCGAGCCACGTGGTGGGCACGTCGCACCAGACGACGTTGACCGCCACCTCGGCCGCATAGACGACGAGCGGGTCGTTGGCGTTCGCGACGATCACCGGCCCGTCGCTCGCGTCGGCCTGCAACGCCGTTCGCCAGCGCTCCGCCATTTGGCGCACCTCGCTCGCCCGGTCGAGCTGGTCGCGCGAGAGGTTGAGGAGCGCCACGACCCGTGGCCTCGTCGCGTTCATCACGATGGGCAGCCACGCCTCGTCGACCTCGAGCACCCCTCGTTCGCTCGACCCGGCCGCGAGTGCCGCGACGTGTCCGGCCGGCATGTTGGCGCCGGTCGCGTTGGTGGTGACCACACCGCCCCACCCCGCCACGGCCATCGACGTGGTCGTCGTCTTGCCGTTGGTGCCGCTCACCAGGATGATGGTCCGACCGCGAGCGAGAGAGCCCAGCAGGCCCGGTGCCAATCGCAGGCCGACCCGCCCGCCGGCGACGGTGCCCGAGCCCCGACCGGTCAGTCGCGACAGTCGATTGACGGCTCGAACGCACGAAGTGGCGAGGCGATCGCGAAGGGCCAAGCCGTTGCTCATTGGTGCAACGCTAACAACCCACAAAACACAAAAGGGCCAACCGGGGGGTGGTTGGCCCTTCTGCAAAACCTATGCTTCGACAATTGGGGGAATTGAATAAAGCAGGCAGAAACCAGTATGGCGATTCCGGTGGTATCACGCAAGTGAATAGTCGAGATACTTCCTATCTGTATAGTTGATACGTGGAGATACGCCAACTCGAGGCCCTCGTAGGGATTGCCGACCACGGAACCTTCTCGAACGCCGCCGAGGTCCTCGGCACCGTCCAGTCGAACATCTCGAACCGGATCGCCCGGCTCGAGGACGAGCTCGGGACCGAGCTCGTCAATCGCTCCACGGGGATGCTGACCGAATCTGGTGAGATCGTGGTCGACCGGGCCAGGCGGATCCTCGGCGAGTTGAGCGCCATCGCCGCGGACGTCTCGGAACTGAACGCCGACATCCGCGGTCAGGTGGTGCTCGGCATGATCGGTACCGCCGGCCGCTGGATCGTGCCCCTGCTGCTCGACGCCCTGCGAACCACGTACCCCCAGATCGCCCTACGCATCATCGAGGGGTCCAACTCGGTCATCGAGCCTCAGCTCGTCCACGGTCGCCTCGACCTGGCCGTCCTCGCCTGGCCCGTCGACGCGCCCGAACTGACGTCAGTCGAACTGTTCTCCGAGGACCTCGTCGTCATCGTCGACAAGAACCACGCACTCGCCAAGTTGGACGGTCCCGTCTCGTTCGCCACGCTCGCCGAGTACGAGTTGCTGCTCCCCCTCGGCGGCACCCCCATCCGCCGGGAGATCGACGACGCCAGCCGAGCCCAGGGGATCGAACTCATGCCGCTGATCGAGCTCGACGGCCTGCGCACCATCGCGTCGCTGACCTTCGACGGCCACGGCCCGTCGATCCTGCCCGCGACGATGCTCTCGAGCCACCTGCGCGACAACTTCGTGGCCGTGCACATCGATACCATCGCGAAGCGCCGCGCGGTGCTGACGAGTCGGCGCTTCGGCTTCCCCGCGGCGCCGGTGCGTGCCATCCACGCACTGCTGCTCGACGTGGTGAAGAACGCGAAGAACGTCCCCGACGGGGTCTACTTGCCCGACGGTCCCGCTCAGTAGTGTCGTAGGGTGCCAACACCCAAGTCACCCATTGAGATCGCCGACTTCATCGCCAAGCGCGACAGGGCCTTCAGGGGAATCGTCGCCCTCGCCGGGCCGCCACCGCGGCCACGGCCCGCGCGCGTCGACGACCGCTTCGCGGCGCTCGTGCGCTCCATCACGTTCCAGCTCCTCGCGACCAACGCGGCCAACACGATCCACGGCCGCGTCGTCGGGGCCTGCGATGGCGAGGTGTCGGTCGAGTCGATCCTGAGAGCCGGAGCCGAAACACTGAAGGGCGCGGGCCTCAACCGCACCAAGGCCCAGGCCATGGTCGACCTCGCCCGCGACGTGCTCGACGAACGTGTCCAACTCTCTCGCCACGGACGAATGAGCGACGACGAGATCGTCAAGGACGTCGCCTCGGTGCGCGGCATCGGTCCGTGGACGGCGCACATGTACTTGATGTTCACCCTTGCGCGTCCCGACGTCTGGCCCGTCGGCGACTACGGCGTGCGCAACGGCTGGTCGATGCTGCACGGACTCGACGAGATGGTGACCGAGGTGCAACTGCGCGAACTCGGTGACGTCTTCGAGGGTGCTCGCTCGTCGGTCGCCTGGTACTGCTGGGAGGCCGTCCACCTCTCGCGACAGGCGATGTAGCCTCCAAGCCATGCCCCTCATCACGCTGGAAGACTTCGAGCGCGAGGCGCTCGAGACGCTCACGACCTACGCCGCGATCCCCTGCCTGTCGCCGATGTACGACGCCCAGTGGGTCGAGCACGGCCACATCGAGAGCGCCGTCTACCTGCTGGCGGACTGGGTGCGCGCGCGAAGGATCGCGAACCTCGACGTCAAGATCCACCGGCTCGAGGGCCGCACCCCGATGCTCGTGGCCACCGTCGACGCCACCGCCCCGGGCGGCGGCACGGCCGTTCTCTACGGGCACCTCGACAAGCAGCCGCCGCTCGGCGACTGGTCCGAGGGACTGGCCCCGTTCGCTCCCGCGCGCCGCGGGGACCGCGTCTACGCGCGCGGCGTCGCCGACGACGGCTACTCGGCGTTCTCGGCGCTGCTGGCGATCGAGGCGATGCAGGCCAACGGCATCCCCCACGGCCGCTGCGTCGTGTTGATCGAGGCCAGCGAGGAGAGCGGCAGCCCCGACCTCGAGGCCTACCTCGACGACCTGAAGGGCCACCTCGGCCAGGTCGAGCTGATGGTCTGCCTCGACTCGGGGGCGCTGACCTACGACCGGCTCTGGGTAACCACCTCCCTGCGCGGGGTCTTGAACGTCGAGGTGACCATCAAGGTGCTCGCCCAGGGCCAGCACAGCGGCTCGGCGAGCGGCGTCGTGCCGTCGTCGTTCCGGATCCTTCGCCAACTGCTCGACCGGGTCGAGGACGCCTCGACCGGTGAGGTGCTGGTACCCGAACTGCGCGCCGAGATCCCGGCCGACCAGGTCGCCGCGGCCAACGCGATCGCCGCGGAGTTCGGCGACATCATCGCGCGAGAACTGCCCACCCTCGAAGGCGTGGAGCTGATGGGCGTGAGCGCCGAGGAGCGGATCGTGCGGCGCACGTGGTACCCGACACTCTCGATCGTGGGCATGGGCGACATCCCCGAGCCGGCGATCGCGGGCAACGTGCTGCGTCCCGCGACGACCGCGGTGCTGTCGTTCCGCCTCCCCCCGAGCGTCGACGCCGAGGTCGCCAAGGCGGCCATCGAAAGGGTGCTCACCTCGGACGTGCCGTCGTCGGCGAAGGTCACCCTGTCGTCGTGGAACATCGGCAGCGGTTGGGTCGCGCCACCGCTCGCTGCGTGGCTCGAAGAGGCGCTCAACGTGGCGTCAATGGAGGCCTTCGGACGTCCGCCCGGTTTCACCGGCGAGGGCGGTTCGATCCCGTTCCTCGCCTCGCTCGCCAAGCGCTACCCCGAGGTGCAGTTCGTCGCCACGGGCGTGCTCGGCCCCCAGTCCAACGCGCACGGCATCGACGAGATGCTCGACCTGCCCATGGCGGTGGGCGTGACGAATTCGGTGATTAGCGTGTTGGGTGCGTACGCCTCCCCAAGGTAAAGGACCACCATGAGCCAACAAGTAGACATCTGGGTCGACCCCGCCTGTCCCTGGGCCTGGATCACCTCGCGCTGGCTGCTCCAAGCGGCTGGCGTGCGCGATCTCGACGTCCGGTTCCACGTCATGAGCCTCGCGGTACTCAACGAAGGCCGTGACATGCCCGCCGAGTACCTCGAGTGGTCGAAGAAGGCCTACGGCCCGGTCCGGGTCCTGATCGCGGCCGAGCAGCGCCACGGCAACGATGTCGTCGCGCCGCTCTATTCGGCGATGGGCACCCGCTTGCACGTGAACGGCGAGAAGGAGTACGACGAGGTGATCGCGAAGGCTCTCGCCGACGCCGGGCTCGAGGCCGATCTTGCCGAAGCGGCCAAGACCGAGGAGTTCGACGAGGCGCTGCGGGCCAGCCACCTCGAGGGCATGGAGCCGGTCGGGTTCGACGTGGGCACGCCGGTGATCCACGTCGGCGGGATCGCCTTCTTCGGACCGGTCATCACCCCCGCGCCCAAGGGTGAGGCCGCGGGCAAGTTGTTCGACGGCGTACTGTCGGTGGTGAGCACGCCGGGCTTCTACGAGATCAAGCGCTCCAGGACAGAAGGGCCGTCATTCGAATGACCGAGAAGAAACTACCCAACGGATTCCCCGTCTACGTCGCGGGATCGGCTGACGCCCATCACGCCGTCATCGTCATCCAAGAGGCGTTCGGAGTGAACGACCACATCCGCAGCGTCGCCGACCGCTTCGCCGAGGCCGGTTACTTCGCCGTCGCACCCGAGCTCTTCCACCGCGACGGCTCGCCCGAGGTCGCCTACGACGACTTCCCGGCGGCGATGAAGTACATGGCGAACCTCACCAAAGAGGGCATCACCAACGATCTGAACGCCACCACCGATTTCCTCGCGACGCTCGACTTCACGGCGGCCGACATCGGCATCATCGGCTACTGCATGGGCGGCACGGTCAGCTTCTACGCGGCCACCCTCGGGACCGTGGGAGCGGCGGCCTCCTTCTACGGCGGCGGCATCGAGAACGGGCGATTCGGCTTCCCCTCGCTGCTGGAACTGGCCCCCCACCTCAAGTGCCCGTGGCTCGGGCTCTACGGCGACCAGGACCAGGGCATCCCGATCGAGCAGGTCGAGGCGCTGCGCGCCGCGGCCGCCAAGGCGCCGGTTCGCACCGAGATCGTGCGCTACGCCGACTGCCAGCACGGTTTCCACTGCGAGGCGCGTCCCGCCGTCTACAACGAGGCCGCGGCCGTCGACGCCCACCAGTGCACGCTGGACTTCTTCGACGTCGAGCTCAGCGTCAAGTAGCTAGCTGCGCGGGACGTCCTTCCAGGCCACGTCCTTGTCGTTGCGTGGTTCGCCGGGAAGGCCGAGCACGCGCTCGCCGATGATGTTGCGCATCACCTCGCTGGTGCCGCCCTCGATCGAGTTGGCGCGCATGCGGATGAAGGCCTTGCGCATGTCGCCGCCGGTCATCGCCGACTCGGTCGGGCGCACCTGGGGGTAGCTCGAGCCGTAGAGCATGCCCTCGGCACCCATCAGGTTGACGCACAGTTCGCTGGTCTTCTGGTTCTCCTCGGCGAAGGCGAGCTTCGCGACGGAGCCCTCGGGTCCCGGCGTGCCCCTCTTGCGCAGGTCGCTCGCGCGCCAGTTGGTCAGGCGACCGACCTCGTTGCGCACCCACGACTGGAGAAGCTCGCTGCGCACCGCCATGGCGTAGGCGTCCTGGCGGCCGGTCCAGCCCTTCTGCCAGATCTTCATGGCCTCGCCGATCAGTCCCGAGCCCCGTGGGGGCACCGTGCCGCCGATCGAGACCCGCTCGTTCATCAGGGTTGTGATCGAGACGGCCCAGCCCTGGCCGACGTCGCCCAACCGGCAGCTGTCGGGCACGCGTGCGTCGCTGAAGAAGCACTCGTTGAACTCCGCTTCGCCCGTCGCCTGGTAGAGCGGGCGCACCTCGACGCCCGGTGCGTGCATGTCGACGAGGAAGGCCGTGATCCCGCGGTGCTTGGGAACGTCAGGGTCGGTGCGCGCGATGATCAGGCCGAACGCCGCCTGGTGCGCGAGCGTCGTCCACACCTTCTGACCGTTCAAGATCCACTCGTCACCGTCGCGCTCGGCGCGCATCGCCAGCGCGGCGACGTCCGAGCCGGCACCGGGCTCGGAGAACAGCTGGCACCAGATCTCCTCGCCCGTGAACAGCGGGCGGAGGAAGCGCTCCTTCTGCCAGTCAGTGCCGTGGGCGACGATCGTCGGCGCCACCATGCCGTAGCCGATGATGTTGCGCCCGGCGGCCGACGGCGCGCCCAGCTTGGCGAGGCGACGCAGCGCGTGGAGCTGGTCGGTCGGGCTGCCCCCGAGGCCCCCCTCACCGTTGGGGAAGTGGACCCACGCCAGTCCGCGGTCGAACTGCTCGCCGAGGAAAGTGACGGGGTCAGTCGTCGGGGGTGGGAAATCCGTGACCAGTTCGTCGATCAGTCGGTCGATCTCGGCCTCACTCGTTGGCATGTCGCTCCTCCACGAAGATCTCGTCGCTCGAATACTAGGCAGTTGCACCGGGGCCCATATGCACTCGCGCGCGGTACGGTAGAACTGAGTCATGAGGACACCACGCATTCTCGCCACGTCCGGCGGCTTCGTCCCCGGACCTGTCCAGCAGTCGGTCCGCTTGGGCACGATGCTCCTTGATGCGCTCTCGATGACCGACAAGGTCCGTCCCCGGGTCTGTCTCGTGAACACCGCGACCGGCGACCCCAACAACTACTACGCCATCTCCTACGAGGCCTTCAACGCGGCTGGCTGCGACGTCACCGAGCTGCGGCTCTTTCCCCAGCCCTCGGCCGATCCCGAGGACCGGCTCTGTGGGAGCAACCTCGTGTGGGTCGGCGGCGGCTCGGTCGCGAACCTGCTCGCCCTCTGGCGCCTGCACGGCGTGGACTGGGCGATGCGCGCCGCGTGGGAGCAGGGCGTGATCCTGGGCGGCGTGTCGGCCGGGAGCATCTGCTGGCACGTCGGGGGTACGACCGACTCCTTCGGTCCCGAGCTGCAGCCGGTGACCAACGGTCTTGGGTTCCTCCCCTACGCGAACGGCGTCCACTACGACTCCGAGGAGCAGCGCCGCCCCCTGTTGCACGACCTCATGCGTCGCGAGGTGCTGCCGCCACTCGCCTATGCCACCGACGACCGCGTGGGCATCTGGTACGAGGGCACCGAGGCGACCGGGGTCGTCTCGGATGTGAACGCCGCGCCAAAGGACGGGCCCGCGGCGTACCGCGTCGAACTGGTCGGGGGCGACGTGGTCGAGACGCGCGTCGAGGTCGGCAAGAACTTCACCTGACCGTTCGCACGCCGTCGGGGAGCCCGTGCAGCAGGACCCGGTCGATAGAATTGAGGTTTCTGACGGCGACGGACAAGAGGGTCACCGCGAGTGCCAGTTGAAAGTGACGCACCTCGATGATCATCGCCACATCCACGTTCACGGCCAGCCTCGCGATTATCGCCCCGGTCATCACCATCTTCCAGGCCGGCGCCCAGGCCGCGCACATCCGCAAGACCGGGGCGAAGGGCGTGTCGCTCGGCACCTGGCTCTTATCGGCCTTCGTCGCCGAGATCTGGCTCTGCTACGGGTTCGTCTTTCACGTGCCGGCGGAGATCGGCGCGAACGTCCCCTGTCTCGTCGTCGCCTCCACGGTCGCCTTCCTCGCCGCCCAGAGCCAGGAGAGGATGGCCCGGAGCCTCGTCGGCTACGCCAGCCTCTCTGTCGTCACCGTGCTCGCCACCGTCGTCGGCACGTTCCACCAGTACCGCTGGATCATGGCGACGGTGGCGGTCTGCAGCTCGATGGTGATCTATCTGCCCCAACTGGCCCTCGTGATCCGCCCGAAGGACCTCAGCGGCGTCTCGGCGGTGAGTTGGGCCACCGCGTGCGTCACGGCCCTCTGCTGGCTCGTCTACGGATTCCTGATTCACCAGCCCGCCGTCGCGCTGCCGAGCGTGATGATGCTCCCCTCGGCGATCATCATCCTCATCCAGGTGCTGCGCCACCGCATCAAGAACGACCCCCTGCACGGCGTGCAGGCGCCGATCATCGAATAGCCAGCTCGCCGGCTCGCGGCTACTGCGTCGGCTGGGGCAGCGCCGCGCGCACCTTGTCGATGCGCTCGGTCAATTCGGCCGCCCGGTCGAGGGCGTCTTTCGAGCCGCACTCGACGAGCCAGTTGGCGAGCATCCGGTAGCCGTCCTGGGTTAGGACCGATTCGGGGTGGAACTGCACGCCCTCGAGTGGCAGGGTGCGATGGCGCAACCCCATGACGAGCCCGTTCGACGTCGCGGTCACCTCGAGCTCGTCGGGCAGGTCCTCGAGTTCGACGACCAGCGAGTGGTAGCGCCCGGCAACGAGAGGATCGGTGACGCCCTTAAAGACCCCTCGCCCCTCGTGCTCGACGAGCGACGAGCGGCCGTGCAGTAGTTCGGGAGCGCGCCCCACGGTAGCCCCGAACGCCTCGCCCAGGGCCTGGTGGCCGAGACAGACGCCCAGCATCGGCACATGGTTCTTGGCGCAGTAGTGGATGATCTCGAGGCAGTTGCCCGCGTCGCGCGGGTGGCCCGGTCCGGGCGAGACCAGCACGCCGTCGGGCGCGAGGGCGGCCACGTCGCTCGCCGTCACCTGGTCGTTGCGCCGCACCGTCACGGTGGCGCCGAGCTCGCCGAGGTACTGGACGAGGTTGTAGACGAACGAGTCGTAGTTGTCCACCACCAGAATTGAAGGGCCTCGGTCCATTGGTGGAAATCCTACGGGAACAACGTCACTAACATTTCGTAATGGAGCACATTGACCTGCCGACGTTCCTCGAACTCGTCGATCAGGGCTACAACGTCGTCCCGCTCCCCGCCACCCTGCAACTCGACCGCGAGACTCCGGTGTCGCTCTACCAGCGCCTCGGGCCGCGGGCGATCTTCCTGCTCGAGAGCGCCGCGCTCGGCGAGGCAACCGGACGCTACTCGTTCATCGGGCTTGACCGACTCTGGCGCGTGACCACCCGGGGCGCCGCGACGATGGTCGAGGGCACTGACGTCGCCGACGAGGGCCTGGCGCCCCTCGAGACCCTGCGAAAGCTCCTCGAGCGCTATCGCACCTACACGCCGCGCACCCTGCCCGACTTCTTCGGCGGGGCGGTCGGCTTCGTGTCGTACGACTACGTGCGCCGCCTCGAGCGCCTCCCTCGAGCGCCGACGAACGACATGTGGCCCGACGTCGACTTCTCGTTCCCGAGTGCGGTGCTGATCTGCGACCACGTGCGCCACTCGACGACGGTAGTGGTGAGCGCCATCATCGAAGGCGACGCCGATCCCAAGGAGGTCTACGCGCGCGCCGCACTGCAGCTCAACGAGATCGTCGCGGTGTTGCTCGGCCCCGCGCCGCCGAGCGACCCGGCGACCGAGCGGCTGATCGCCACCGCTCCGAGCCAGCGCTCAGGCATCGACGTGCGCGCGCTCGCACGGCGCCTCTCGAACTTCAGCGCCGAGACCTACGGCGAAGTGGTGAAAAAGGCCAAGGAGCACATCTTCGCGGGCGACATCTTCCAGGTGGTGCCGAGCCAGCAGTTCCAGCGCCCGAGCGACGTCAACCCCCTCACCCTGTACCGGGTGCTGCGCGCTCTCAACCCGTCGCCCTACATGTACCTGCTCGACTCGGGCGAGAGCCAGATCGTCGGCGCCTCGCCCGAGATGCTCATGCGCGTCCACGACGGCCTCGTGAGCACCCGGCCGATCGCGGGCACACGCGCGCGCGGCGCCACCGAGTCGGAGGACCAGGCGCTCGAGGCAGAGCTGCTGAAGGACGAGAAGGAGATCGCCGAGCACGTGATGCTCGTGGACCTCGGACGCAACGACGTGGGCCGTGTCGCGATCCCCGGCACCGTGCGTGTCGAGCGCCTGGCCCACATCGAGCGCTTCTCGCACCTCATGCACCTGGTCTCCCAGGTCACCGGCGACCTGCGCGTCGGCCTCGACGCCTTCGACGCCTTCGACGCGCTCTTCCCCGCCGGCACCCTGACGGGCGCGCCCAAGGTGCGGGCCATGGAGCTGATCGACGAGTTCGAGCCGGTCTTCCGCGGCCCCTACGGTGGTGCCGTCGGCTACTTCTCGCTCTCGGGCAACGCCGACTTCGCCATCACCATCCGCACGGTGTCGCTGCACGGCGGCGTCGCGACGGTCCAGGCGGGCGGCGGCGTGGTCGCCGACAGCCAGCCCGAGCTCGAGTACGAGGAGTGCATCAACAAGGCCTCCGCCCCGCTGCTCGCCCTGGAGATCGCCGACCCGTCGACGAAGTAGCCGGCAGTCCCCGTTCGATCGCCGCGCCACACGGCGAAGCCGCCCGTCGAGGTCCATGGAAGAATCGAACCGTGATCCGGTTGGCCACCCCCGACGACGAGTTGGATGACCTCGCCGCCCAGGGGGGCATCCCGGGCGTCGATTCGGACCATGCGCGCGAACTCGTCCACGCCGCCGCCGAAGCCGGTGACTGCCTGGTCCACGTCGCCGCGAACGGTGACCTCGACGGCTTCGTCGTCACCCGCGCACGGTCGTTCTTCGGCCGAGACTTCATCTCGCTGCTCGCCGTCGCGGCGAGTCATCGGCGCTCGGGCATCGGCAGCGCCCTGTTGAGCGCGGCCGCACACCGGGCGACGACCGACGTGATCTTCACTTCGACGAACGAGTCCAACCTCGCGATGCAGGCGCTGCTCGCTCGCGACAGCTGGACCTACAGCGGCACCCTCACCGGCCTCGATGAGGGAGATCCTGAACTCGTGTTCTGGCGCCGTAGGGCACCACTGATGAGCTGACGGCGGTCACGCCGTGTGGCTCGGCAGCGGCACGCGGACCAACGAGCCAGCCTTCAATCGGGGTCGAGGTCGAACTCGTCGGGCCGTGGGGGCTTCGGCGCCCTTCGCCGCTTCGAGATCTTCGTGCGGTCCTTCAGCCGATCGTTGGTGGCGATGCCGGCCTGCACGGCGCGCCAGCTCTCGAGGCGGCGCAGTGGAAGCGTGCCGTTCGCGACCGCCAACTCGACGGCGCAGCCCTCGTCACCGTCGTGGTGACAGTCGCTGAAGCGGCACTGCTCGGCCAGTTCGGTGATGTCCGCGAACGCCTCGTCGACACCTTCCTGGCCGACCATGAGGTCGAGCAGCCTGATGCCCGGGATGTCGAGCAGCACTCCACCGCTCGACAGCCGGTACAACCGGCGCGTCGTCGTCGCGTGGCGACCTTCGCCGGTGCGACTCACCGCTCGGGTCACCTCGCTCGTTCCCTCGAGGGCGTTGAGCAACGAGGTCTTGCCGGCGCCCGAGGCGCCGAGCATCACCGCGGTGACGCCCTCGTGCAGCAGTCCTCGAAGCTCGCGAATCCCGTGTCCGCTCTGCGAGCTCGTGGTGAGGATGTCCACGCCGGGCACTGCGAGCCTCGCTTCGTCCACGACCGAGTCGACGATCTGTGAGCCGTCGGACTTGGTGAGCACGACGACCGGACGCGCGCCGCTGTCCCACGCCATGACGCCGAGCCGTTCGAGCAGCAGGAGGTTCAGCTCGCGGTCGATCGGCACGACCACGAGCACGACGTCGAGGTTGGCGGCCATGACCTGCACGTCGCGCTGGTTGGCGCCGGGCCGGCGCAGGGCCGTCCGACGAGGCGAGACGGCGACGATGTAGCCGTCTCGCACGCTCACCCAGTCTCCGGCCACCGGTCTGAGGTTGAGGACCGTGGCGAACTGGCAGGTCGACGTCGTCTCGCGGCCGCCCTCGTCGGACCAAGTCACCTCGGCGGTCTTGCCGTGAACGATGCTGACGCGTCCCGGATTCGAGCCCGCCAAGAACTCCAGCTGCGTGGGGTCGCTCGAACCGAGGGATCTCAGGACCTTCGCGACACCCTCGCCCTCTGGCGCAACTGACGACGACGATTCCAAGTTTCCCTATTCATTGACTGAGAGACGTATCCAACGAAGGAACTGCGACTTCCAGCCAAGGCTATTGGAAATGCCGACACGTGATTCGATTCCGATCCAGAACCGCCGACGCGCTGTGCCGGACGGCTGGCGGCCCGATTGTGAGCCCCGCGTCGCATCAGATTGGTTCGAGATGGAAACGCCAAAGATTGAGGTCGTGTTGCTCGCCCGTTGCGTATGCACTCCCTACATTGAGCCTCATTGAGCCGGTAGCGACCTTCAGTGGTTGAGCTTCGCAGGTAGGTCACCCCGACCATGTAAGCAGTGCCAACCGTAGGACCTGAGCGTCCAGCGAAAGAGGGGGACCATTCATGAATCCGTTCCACAAGATCACCGCCACGCGATCATCCAAGTCGCATCGTGGCTCTCGAACACTGGCGAGCATGTCACTAGGCATCGCCAGCCTTACCGGCGTGGTCATCGTCGCGACGCCCACCGCGGCGTCCGCGGCGGCGACCACGCTGTCGTCGCCCACCACTCTGACGGGAAGCCAGACCCTGAGTTCCGTCGGCGTCGTCGCCACGGACCCAATCAGCGGACTGAGCGCGTCGTTCGACTTGGTCACCACAGCAGCGTGGACGCAGCCGGCAGCACTCGTCAGCACCTCGTTCGACTCGAACCTCGTGCGTCAGGGTCGGGCGCTCAATCCGGCCGATTCGTACACGCGGCCCTCGCCCGGCAGCATGACCGTCTCGTGGACGCTCAGCAACCTCTCGGTCTCATGGGGCAGCGTCGGCCCGCTCAACCTGGGCTCGCCGGGATTCAGCGCCACGGCCCCCTGTGACCTCAAGGCCGGCGGGTCCAACTACACTTGCCATCTGGCCAGTTCGACCATCGGTCTGCTCGACCCGGGATTCCCCGCCGTGTCGCCCTACGTCGACCTGGGATTGGCAGCGGACGTGACAGTGACGCCCCAGGGCATCATGACCCTGCGTCAAGCCACGTTCGCTGGGAGCCCAGGGGGAAGCGCGAGCCTGACGCTCGGCGAGACGCCGGTCACCGACAACCTCTCGATACCGTGCACCGTCGGTGCGGGCGACGGCCTGAGCTACGCGCTGGGTGCGCTCTCCACCGATCCGGGCATCGCCGTGGTGACGAGCCTCGTTTTCGACGTCGGTGCCGAGTTCCCCGACCCCATCATCCCCTTCAAGGAGGACCAGGTCCAGTTCGCAGCACCTACCGTCCCGCTTGGCACGGCCACCAGTGACATCTCGATGACCGGCCCCGGCGCCACGTTCGACATGGGTGCGGTGCAGGCCAACAACATCCCGCCGGTCGTTAGTGCCGGTGGTCCCTACGCCGGCAACGAGGGATCGGCCTTCTCCTTCGACGGCTCGGGCTCCAGCAGCATCTGCGGCTTCCCCACGCTGCAATGGAACTTCTCTGACGCGGGCGTCGCCTACGGCGAGTTCCCCCAGCACACGTTCCCCGGCAGCGGCACCTACTCGGGGCTGCTGACCGCCACCGACGTGACCGGCCTGACGTCGACGACGACGTTCAGCGTGTCGGTGACGAACCTGCCGCCGCTCGTTTCGGCCGGTCCGGACGCCACGACGGCGTGGGGACGTCCCGTCGCCTTCAATGGCAGCGCCACCGACCCTGGATCGGCTGACCAGTCGACCCTCGCGTACAGCTGGGACTTCGGCGACGGATCGGGCAGCGGAGGCGCCAGCACGCTCCACGTCTACTCGACGCCCGGAGACTACGTGGCCACCTTGACCGTGACCGACCAGTACGGCGCGTCGGCATCGAGCAGCCGCACCATCCATGTGACCAGGCGCGACACGACGACGGCCTACACCGGCGACACCTCGGGAACCTTCGATACGCCCTCGACCCTCCAGGCGTCGGTGGTCGACCAGTTCGGCCAGCCGGTGGTCGGGCGGACCGTCTCGTTCCAGGTCGACTCCGACGGACCGTTCACGGCGCTGACGAATTCGAGTGGCGTGGTCACTAGGTCCTACGTGCCGACACTGGCCTCGGGCACCTACACGGGCTCGGCCGCGTTCGCCGGTGACGCCCTCTACAACGCGTCGAGCTCGACAGAGTCCTTCGCGGTCGCGAAGAAGGCCACGACGACGCTCTACACCGGTGCGGTCGCCGGTGCGCCGAACAAGACAGTGGCCCTGAGCGCCAGCCTGACCGACGCGACGGGAAAGCCCCTCGCTGGCAGGACTGTCAACTTCCAGTTGGGGACCCAGTCCGCGAGCGCCGTCACCAACCTCCTCGGCGCGGCGACAACGAGCCTCAAGTTGACCCAGAAGAACGGGACCTACACGGTGTCGGCGACGTACAACCCCGCCGGCAATCCCCCCGACGGGTCCCACTACCTGGGTTCTAGCCAGAGCACCTCGTTCAGGCTGCAATCCAAGTGAACTGAGCTTTCCGCCGTACGCCACCTCCTCCCGCGGTCGTCCTCCCTTCGATGGACGCTGCGAGAGGAGGTGGCGCGCGTGCGAGCGTTGAGCCTCGCGTGACTCGACCCCGGTGCATCGTGCGAGGTCGTGCTCAAGGATCGGCTCCACTCCGTGGTGAGTTGCGCAGTGTGCGCCAGACTCCATGTCACGGTGGCCGACAATTGGATGCGATGATTGGGTCAATGGCGAAGACCGGCTGGCAATCGATCTGGGATCAGCACCCGGGAGTGCGGACCGGCGAGAAGCTCAGTCGCGGTGAGCGTGCGGCGGACAAGATGCGCAACGTCATGGGATCGTGGCCCTTTGTCTTCTGCTTCTTCGCCATCATGATCCTCTGGGCCGCCACCAATACCTTCTTCCTGCAGCGCGTACTGCACCACCGCGCCTTCGATCCCTACCCGTACATCCTCTTGAATCTGTTCCTCTCCATGCTTGCGGGCGTGCAGGCGGCGGCTCTGCTGATCGCCGCCAAGCGGGCCGACTCCATCTCATCGGAAATCGCCCTGCACACCGTGAAGAACACCGACGACATCAAGGTGCTGCTCGGCGAGAACACTGACCTGGTCAAAGAGGTGAAGAAGAACACCGATCTGCTCGAGGAGATCCATCGACACATCACGGCCGTCGCTCCCGGGGCCGGCCTGTTCCCGCCGAACGAGACCCCTCCGGCCCCAACGTCGTAGAACCTTCGAAGCGCCGGGGGACTACGACTTTCCGTGCGGGTCGCCTCGTGAAAGGATGCGGTGGTGACCACCGAACTCGTGAAGACCGAACTCGTCGACAGCATCTTCGTGGTGTCGATCAACCGCTTCTACGTGCGCAACGCCGTCAACCGCGACTGCGCCGCAGAACTGGCTGAGGCCTTCAGGTCCTTTGAACAAGACGACCGGGCGAAGGTCGCGGTGCTCGCCGGCGAGGGTGGGACGTTCTGCGCCGGAGCGGACCTTTCGGCGATTGGATCGGGTTTGGCGAACCGTTTCGCAGCCGACGGCGACGGCCCGATGGGGCCCACCCGGATGGTCCTCGCCAAGCCCGTGATCGCCGCGATCGACGGCTACGCCGTGGCCGGGGGTCTCGAGCTCGCGCTCTGGTGCGACCTGCGCGTCATGGAGAGCGACGCCACGCTGGGCGTTTTCTGTCGGCGTTGGGGCGTGCCGCTCGTCGACGGCGGCACGGTCCGGCTCCCCCAGATCATCGGCACCGGCCGGGCCCTCGACCTGATCTTGACCGGTCGGGCCGTCGGCGCCGCCGAGGCACTCGCCATGGGCCTCGTGAACCGAGTAGTCGACAAGGGCCAGGCCCGCTCGAGCGCCATCGCGCTCGCCGAGCAGATCGCCGCGTTCCCCGAGGTCTGCATGCGCGAGGACCGCCTCTCGGCGTACGAAGGGCTCGGGCTTCCACTTGCCGACGCGCTGCAGGTCGAGTTCGAGCACGGCTCGGTCTCGGTCAGAGCCGAGATGACCGACGCAGTGAGTCGATTCGTCGGTGGCGCGGGACGCCACGGGAGCTTCGACGGCTGACACCATCGCGATCTCCAACACGACCCGCGACGCAGTCTGAGCACGATGACGAGCATCCTGGCCCTCGATCCCGCGTGGACCGAGCGCGAGCCGAGGAGCGGCACCCCCTTCGGTAACGCCACCGCGGCGATCTGGACCCCCGAGGGATGATTCTTCGTACTGATCTCCTCTAGTGCGAACCCCTCGCGAGGGCGTGCTGGAAGGGCGTCGTCGCCTCGCGCAACTGGCGGTACTGCTGGTATCGCTCTTGGTAGAGGGCGACGTGGCTCTCATCGGGCGACACGACCTCGCCCGTCT
>JADGOJ010000116.1 GCA_017883045.1 Acidimicrobiales bacterium | reverse complement strand
GGTCTTCGCGGTGGCGATCCCGTAGGGAGCGACGTTGACGGCGCTACCCACCAACTTGAAGGTGCCCTTCGCCAGCGAGACGATGTAGCCAGCGATCTGACTGTCGACGAAGCCCACGTCGGCCTGACCCGACAGAACGGCCGTGTTGGCCTGGGTCTGAGTGGTGAACGTCAGCAACTTCAACTTCTTGTTGGAGGGGCAGGTCTTCGCGACGGCCTTCGCGTCAGTCTGCTCGGTCGTGCCAGTCTCCACAGCGACCTTCAGTCCGCAGAAACTCTTGAGGCTCGTGAACTTCACGGTGGATGAGGACTTGGCGTACACGCCCTCGCCCGCCTGGAAGTAGTCGACGAAGTTGACCTGCTTCTCACGAGACTTGTTGTCGGTAAACGACGAGTTGCCGATCTGGTACTTGCCCGACAGGATTCCCGAGAGGATGATCCCGAAGGTCACGTTGCTCGACTTGACCTTGATGCCAAGGGTCTTGGCGATCGCGTTGATCATGTCGACATCGAAACCAACGATCTTCGACCCTTTCATGTACTCGTCGGGAGGGTACGACGCGTCGGTCGCGACCGCCAATGTCACGTGCTTGTAGGCGGCCGGCACCAACTTGGCGGCCGCGGCGTTGTACGTGCCGGTTGTGGTCGCGGCGCCCGCGACCAGACTGCTCGCCATTGTCAACGAGGCAATACCTGTCATGACGAGCGCTTGACGCACTCGTGAAATCCGCTGCATTGATTCTCCCTAGCCATTTAGCTTCGTCGAGTTCGACGTATGGGTTCCATTGATACCAGATATCCCGGCACATGATTACTCACGCCAAGTTCCGACGGGCTCAACCCTCCAAGATCAGTTCCGAAGCCAGACGGGGACGACCCGCGGGGAGATGGAAGAACACCACCAGCGCGACCGCGACCGCGACAGCCGCGGCCACGAGGCAACCGCGATGCAGCCCGTTCATGAACGCGTCGGTCACCTTCACGTCGAGCGAATGTTGCAGTGCGGACGGGAGGTGCGCCACGGTCGCCTGAGCCGCCTGCATCGAGCCCTGGGCGACGTCCAGTTGGGCCGCGGACAGCCCCTGGTTCGTCAAGGGCCCGAGGGCGTGGCGGATCTGTGGACCGAACAATGAAGAGAAGATCGATCCGATGACCGCGACGCCCATCGTGCCACCCAGCTCGCGAGTGGTCTCGTTGCTCGCTGCACCTCCACCGATCTGCTCGGGGGACAGCGTCTCCATCGTCGCCGCGACCGAAGGAGCGTTCACCAACGAGAAGCCGATGGCGAGCGTGATCATCGAGCCGACGATCGGACCCACGTACGGCGCCGACGCCGCGAGCGTCGCCATCCAGTACAGCGCCAGCGCCGTGATCACGAGCCCGACCGACACCACGTAGCGGGTCCCCAGTCGAATGGCCGCCAGGGCCCCGAGCGGCGTGGTCACCATGACGGCCAGGGCGAAGGGCAGCGTGTGGACGCCAGCGGAAAGGGCGCTGTAGCCGCGGACCATCTGGAAGTACTGGGTGACGAGGAAGATGAAGCCGAACAGGCAGAAGAAATTCGTGGCCATCGCCCCGGCGCCGGCGGAGAAGGTGCGGTTCGAGAAGATACGCACGTCCAGCAGGGGGCCTTCGCAGCCGAGTTCGAAACGGGTGAACGCGATCCCCACGACGGTGGCGGCCACGAACAGGCTCATCGTGGCCGGAGAGAGCCATCCCCAGGAGGGGCCCTGGATGATCGCGAGCACGAGAGCAGTGACCGCCGCGGTCCCCAACAGCAGTCCAGCCATGTCGAGTCGACGGCGTTGCGGGCTCCTCGACTCGGGCACCACCAGCGCGATCGCCACGACGCCCACGAGACAGAGCGGGACGTTGACCAAGAAGATCGATCCGTACCAGAAGTGCGTGATCAGCGCGCCACCAGCGATCGGTCCGAGTGCGATGGCGATGCCCGTGGTCGCTCCCCAGACGCCGAATGCCTTGGCCCGCTCGTTCGTGTCATCGAAGACCACCGTCAGGGTCGAGAGCGTCGCGGGGAAGATGAACGCGGCCGCACCACCCATCAGGGCGCGCGCGGTCAACAGCGTCTGGACGTTGTGCGAGAACGCGGCGAGAAGTGAGAAGCCGGCGAAAGCGACGAGGGCCGCCTGCATCACGCGCTTGCGCCCCAGGCGATCGGACAGTCCTCCTCCGGCGAGCAGCAGCCCGGCGAACGGCAGCGAATAGCCGTCCACGATCCACTGCAACGAGGAGTTCGAGGCGTGAAGGTCTCGTGAAAGGGTCGGGAGCGCGACGTTCACGATGGTGTTGTCGACGACCACGAGGAACACCGCAATGCACAGCACGAAGAGCACGAGCCATCGGCGCTCACGGGTATACGTTGGCACAACCCCCCCAAAGGACATCGTTCTCCACTACTTATCGAACAACTTCTCGCCCTACTCGACCATCCTTTGACCTTATCCAATTAAATATCTGGTTTGCGGCATTGGCGGCGCGATCCGTCGCTGATCAAAGTGGCACGCGTCTGCGCCGCGAGTCGTTACGACGCCCTCGTACCGACTCGCTTCAGGCCGTAGTTCTCGGGCCAGCGACCGGGCCTCGACGGTTGCAGCAACATGTCGGTCAGTTCGCGACGCGAGTGCTCCTGACGCCAGACCAGCTGTTCTTGCGCGGCACGCATGACGCGTTCAGGGTCTCGACACTCGGTGCGCCACGTACGATCCTCGGCGAGGTCGAAGCACTTGTACGAACCGTCGGCGAACTGCACGTACGCGATCTCGTCACCCAGCGAGACCGCGAGATTCTGTCGCGACAGGGTCCGGTCCTGAGGCCACCGCGCGGGCGAGTCCCCTATGAAGTGCGACCGGTAGTCCCACTCGTAGTGGGCGCTGTCGCGCCACGGCGCGTCGCCGTCGGCGAACAGCGGTGCCAGCGAACGACCGTCGCACTGCACCGGCACTTCGAGCGAGAGCGCGTCGGCCATGGTCGGCAGCAGATCGACGTTCTCGCTGAACCGGTCGATCGTGCATCCGGCGTGGGACGAACGAGGGTCGCGCCACAGACCGATGACGTGGTAGCTCTGCGGGAAGAAGCCCAGCTTCTCGACAAGGCCGTGATCACCCAGTTGCTCACCGTGATCTGACGTGATGACGACCAGGGTGTCGTCCCACTCCCCTCGGCGCTCGATCGCGTCAACGACCCGTCCCAGTTGGAAGTCCACCTCGCTGACCATGCCGTAGTACTGGGCGCGCAACGAACGCATCTCGTCGGGGTCGGTCGGCGCCGCGCTCGCCGGCAGTGCCAGCGCGATCTCGTGCAACGGATGACGCTGGTCCTTCGCCACGGGCGCAATCGGCAGCTCGACGTCGCCCGGGTCGTACATCGTGGCGAACCCGCCGGCCGCGGCGTAGGGCGGGTGCGGACGCAGGTAGCTCAGGTGGGCGAACCATCCGCTCTCTTGTCGTTCGAGCCATTCGCTGAAGCGGGTGGTCAGGAATCCGCTCAGGGAGAGTTCCACCGGACGGTTGGGCTCTCCACGCAATGCCGGAGCCCAGCCGCTCGGCACGTCATAGCCCTGGGCGCGAAGGTGCTGGACCCAGCCCGCCTGGCTCTCGGGAAGGTAGAGGCCGACCGAGAAGCCCGGCAGGACGCCGTCGTAGTTGTCCAGCCGGGGGTCGTCGGAGCCTTCAGCCCGGTTCGGGTCGAGTCCCTGGTCGGTGTAGCCAAAGAGCGTTGGGTCGTAGCCGGCCCGACGGGCCAGGAGCGCGATGTTGTCCAGTCCCGCTGGCAGCGGCGTGCCGTTGGCGACGACCCGGTTGTTCATCTGGTACATGCCCGTGTAGAGGGCCGCGCGGCCCGGCGAGCACGGCGCCGACTGAGAGAAGTGGCGCGCCAGGCGGACCCCCTCTCGTGCGATGCGGTCGAGGGTGGGGGTCTTCACGAGGGGGTGGCCCGCCGCACCGAAGGTGTCGCCACGAAACTGGTCCAACGTGACGAAGAGGACGTTCACTGCGAAGCGTTCTCGACGTAGCGGTGCATGTGCGCAGCGAGGTCGTCGACGATCTCCATGGCCTCGGGCACCAGATTCCCCATTCGCAAGAAGCCGTGGACCATGCCCTCGGCCTCGAGCAACTCGACCGGAACGGCGAAGTGCTCGAGCAGTCCCGCGTACGCGACGCCCTCGTCGCGCAGCGGGTCGCACTGGGCGACCACCACGATGGCTGCGGGGGCGCCCGTCAGGTCAGCGAACATGAGCGGACTGACGCGAGGATCGGTGTGGTCGCTCCATTCGCCCAGGTACAGCCCGTAGTTATAGCGCAGGTGGTCGATGTCGAGCATGTGACCGACGCCGTACTCGTGCACCGAGTCGGTGAAGAGCTCGGGCCCCAGAGTCGGGTAGATGACGACCTGGGCCGCGATGGCGAGGTTCTCGCCCCGCGTCAGGGCACACGCCACGGTCGCCAGCGTGGCTCCCGCCGAATCGCCCATCACGATCAACTTGGCGCCAGGATCGTCGAACTCACCAACTCGCGCCGCGACGTGACGGATGGCGTCGACCGCGTCGTCGACGCCAGCCGGGAATTGGTGCTCGGGCGCCAACCGGTACTCGACCGCCAGGAAGCGCATGCGCGTATCGGCCGAGAGACGTCGGCACAACGCGTCGTGAGTCTCCAGGTCGCCCACGACGAACCCCCCGCCGTGGAAGTAGAGGACCAGCGCTTTGCCCTCGTCCTCGATCGGCACGTACAGCCGCGCGCGCAGGGTCCGTCCCTCCAGGGCCAATTCCAGGTCGGTCACCGATTCGACCTGCTCCACATCACCGCGGATGCCCTCGGATAGCCGTCGATACGCGCTGCGGCGCTCGACGATGCCCTGCGACGATGGGTGGGGCGCGGGCTGCTCGCGCGCGGAGCGGACGAAGGGCTCGAGCGCCGGGTGGACCATGACTACCTCCTCATCCAAGACTATTCGTCGTGCCACCGACGCCAGCTGCGTCCGACGCGTCGCATCGCGCGTCGCCATCCGCGGCGCGCGCCCCTTCGGGTGCTCTTGTGGGACTCCATCAGATTCCGGAGCGGTCTTCCCAGATTCGGTTCGGCCGCGACCAACTTGCGCAACCACGCGAGCGCCACGTCGGCGTCGTGGACAGCTCCCAACCTGGTCTGCAGGGCCTCGGCGCCGCGGGCCGTCCTGAGCGCGGCCTTGCCCTCAACGACCCCCAAGGTCTCACTGGCGTACTGAAGGCGCTTCAGGGCAATGCGCAACCTGTGAAGTCGCCGGTT
>JADGOJ010000115.1 GCA_017883045.1 Acidimicrobiales bacterium | reverse complement strand
ACGGAGCATCAACGATCCAGAAGGGTTCTGGGGTGAGGCTGCGCGGTCCATCAGCTGGTTCCGCGAGCCGTCGGTGGTGCTCGATCGCTCGCGCGCGCCGCTCTACGAGTGGTTCCCCGACGCGCAGATGAACACCTGCTTCAACGCGCTCGACCGCCACGTCGACGCCGGCCACGGCGACCGGCTGGCCCTGATCTACGACAGCCCGGTCACCGGCACCAAGGCCACCCACACCTACGCCCAGCTGCTCGACCAGGTGTCGCGCTTCGCGGGGGTCCTGAGCGACCTCGGCGTCGCGAAGGGCGACCGCGTGGTGGTCTACATGCCGATGATCCCCGAGGCCGCCGTCACGATGCTCGCCTGCGCGCGCATCGGCGCGGTGCACTCGGTCGTCTTCGGCGGCTTCGCCGCACACGAACTGGCGCTGCGCATCGACGACGCCACGCCCAAGGTCGTCGTGTCGGCGTCGTGCGGCATCGAGGTCAACCGGGTCATCGAGTACAAGCCCCTCGTCGACGCCGCCCTCGACGAGAGCCGGCACCAGCCCGAGCACTGCGTCATCTTCCAGCGGCCCCAGGCCGCCGCCACCATGGTCGCCGGGCGCGACGTCGACTGGGACGAGGCGATGGGCACCGCCGCGCCCGCCGAGTGCGTGGCGGTGCTGGGGACCGACCCGCTCTACGTCCTCTACACGTCGGGCACGACCGGTCGGCCCAAGGGCATCGTGCGCGACAACGCGGGCCACGCGGTGGCGCTGCAGTGGAGCATGTCCAACATCTACGACATCGGACCCGGCGAGGTCTTCTGGGCGGCGTCGGACGTCGGCTGGGTCGTCGGGCACTCCTACATCGTCTACGCGCCGCTGCTCGCCGGCTGCACCACGGTGCTCTACGAGGGCAAGCCCGTCGGCACGCCCGACGCCGGCGCCTACTGGCGCGTGATCGCCGAGTACGGCGTCAAGGCCCTCTTCACCGCGCCGACGGGTTTCCGGGCGGTGAAGCGCGAGGACCCGACGGGGTCGCTGCTCGCGAACTACGACCTCTCGAGGTTCCGTTGCCTCTTCCTCGCCGGCGAGCGGCTCGACCCCGAGACCTACGCCTGGGCGAGCGAGCTGCTGAAGGTGCCGGTGGTCGACCACTGGTGGCAGACCGAGACGGGCTGGCCGGTCGCCGCCAACCTGATGGGCCTCGATCCGATGGAGGTGAAGGCCGGCTCGCCCACGGTGCCCGTGCCGGGCTTCGACGTGCGGATCGTCGACGAGGGGGGCGGGGCGGTGCCGGCGGGCACCGAGGGATTCATCGTGATCCGCACCCCGCTGCCACCGGGGTGCACGTCGAGGATCTGGGGCGACGACGACAAGTACTTCGAGGCCTACCTCAGCCAGGTCCCCGGTTACTACCTGACCGGTGACGGCGGCCACTTCGACGAGGACGGGTACCTCTTCGTCATGGGTCGAATCGACGACGTCATCAACGTCGCCGGTCACCGGCTCTCGACCGGGGAGATCGAGGAGATCCTCGCCGCGCACCCCGACGTCGCCGAGTGCGCCGTCATCGCCGTCGCCGACGAGCTGAAGGGCCACGTGCCGCGAGGTCTCGTGGTGCTGAAGTCCGGGGTCGAGCGCGACCACGACGCGATCGGCGCCGAACTGGTCCAGCGCGTGCGCGACCAGCTCGGGGCGGTCGTGTCACTGCGCCGGGTCGACGTGGTCGCCGCGCTGCCCAAGACGAGATCGGGCAAGGTGCTGCGCAAGTCCATGCGCGCGATCGCCGACGGGGTCGAGATGCCGGTGCCCTCGACGATCGACAATCCCGCCGTGCTCGACTCGCTGCGAGAGGTCCTTCGCCCCGGTTGACGTCCCCGACGGCCCCGACGAGTCGAGGGGGTAGCTTCGTTCAGTCGGCGTCGCGTCCCGCGGGGACGATGACGAGCGGAATGGTGGCGCGCTCGGCGAGCTGGAGGCTGGTGCTGCCGAGCATGAGACCCGCGTGGACCCCCTGACCTCGCGATCCGACCACCAGCAGGTCGGCCCCGATCGGCTCGTCCGTTGCACGAAGCAGCACCGAGCACGCGTCGCCGTCGGTCACGTGCCAGCCCAGGCGACGGCGATCGAATCCGACCTCGTCGGCGAGCCGGTGGACCGACTCGAGGAACCGCTCCGGCGCGTCCGCGCCCTCCAACCGCTGGAGCAGGCCCACGGCGTGGACGAGCACCACGCGGGCGTCGAGTTGACGCGCCAGTGCGAACGACCACCGCACGGCGAGCTCGGCGGAGGGCGAGCCGTCGAAGCCGACGGCGATGGTGCGAAGCGGCTGGTTCATAGGAAATCCTCCCCGGGATCACTGCCGAGCGCGATGCGCAGCGCGACGCCGCGTTCGGACTGGGCGCGGTGCACCTCATCGACGCCGAGGCCCCCGGTGGTCGGCTCCTCGGGTCGAAAGTCGCTTCCGACGACCGCGCCGAGGGTCGCCGCCACGGAGCCGCGCAGGGCCGACAGGTCGTAGCCGCCCTCGAGGAAGAACGCCAGGCGACCAGGGCGCGGCGCGAAGCCCGCGGCCATCGCGGCGAGCGCCGCGAAGTCGCCGCCGGACAGCGCCAGCTCGGCGAGGGGGTCCAGCCGATGGGCGTCGTAGCCCGCCGAGACGAGCACCCAGGTGGGGTCGAACTGGTCCACGACCGGCGACGCCACCTGGTCGAGCGCCTGGCGCACGACGTCGCCGGTCGCCCCGGCGGGCAGCGGGAGGTTGACGGTCAGCCCGAGCGCGTCGGGGCCGCCGATCTCTCGCGCGCCGCCGCTGCCGGGGTAGAGCGGCCACTGGTGGGTGGACACGTAGAGCACGTTCGGGTCGTTCCAGAAGATCGACTGGGTCCCGTTGCCGTGGTGGACGTCCCAGTCGAGGATGAGGACCCGTTCGCCCTCGCCGGTGAGGGCCGCCGCGGTGACCGCGATGTTGTTGAGCAGGCAGAAGCCCATGGCGCGGTCGCGCAACGCGTGGTGACCGGGTGGGCGCGTCGCGATGAAGCCCACCGCGCCGTCGTGGCGGCGCATCTCTTCGACGACGGCGAGTCCGGCGCCGGCGGCGTACTGGGCGAGGGACCACGAGTCGTAGGTGGCGTAGGTGTCCTCGTCGATGTTGCCGCCGCCCTCGTAGCAGAACGCCCCCAACTCGTCGAGGTAGCTGCCCTCGTGGACCCGGGTGAGTTCGGCCCGGGTGGCGGTGTAGGGCTCGACAAGGGTGAGGTCGTCACCGAGGTGCAGGTCCTCGACGCCCGAGACGACCGCCCTCAGCCGGTCCGGGCGCTCGGGGTGGCCGGGGTCCTCGTGGCCGGCGTCGTCGACGGGCCCGTTCATGATCAACATCAGGGTCGGTCTCCGCGCCCCCGGCCGGCCAACGTGATCCGGTCGGCTCTCGCCGCGCGGCTCGCGCGACTCTGGTCGGTGGGCTGGATGGGGAACCGCGCGGTGATGACCTCGTCTTGGAGCTGGGACGTCACCGGGAATCCCGACGCCTGGAAGACGCCCATCATGCTCCGGTTGTCGGCCTGGGTTTCGGCCGTGAACTCGGTGATGCCGAGCGACCACGCTTCGTCGGCGAGGTGGTCGAGCAGCAGCAGCCCGATGCCCTGATGCTGGTACTCGTCGGCGACGATGAAGGCGACCTCGGCCTCGGTGGTCCCGGGTATCCGGTCGTAGCGTCCGACGCCGACGAGGTCGTTGCCGCTCTCGACGATGAACGCGAATCGGTCGACGTAGTCGACCTGGGTCAGGTGGCGCACTTCGGCATCGGAGAGCTCCGGGTGGATCGAGAAGTACCGTCGATAGATCGAGTCCGACGAGAGTCCCCGGTGGAATCGCACGAGCAGCTCGGCGTCGTCAGGTCGAATCGGGCGCAGGCGCAGAATCTCGCCGTGGTCGGTGACGACGTCGCAGACCAATTCGCTCGGGTAGGGACGCAGCGACCACTTGTCGCCGTGCTCTCTCATCACGTCGATCGCGTCTCTGGATCCCTCGGGGAAGTCGGTCATGGCGTGGCCCGTCTGTTCGGCACCTACTCAACGTAACCGCCCGCGGCCCCATCTTCTCTCCGCGGGCCGGCCACCACTAGTGGCGAAGGTCACAACAACGCCGTTCGACACACGAGCGACGGCGCTGGCGGGCCGCCCACTGGCGGTCCTCTGGGACGCTCGGCTAGTTGCCGTTCCCGTGGCCGTTCCCGTGGCCGTGGACCTTGGTCGGAACGGTGGTCACGGGCGCGGTGGCGACGGGACTCAGACCCAGCGAGGCCGCGAGCGCGTTCAGGTCGCGTAAGAGCTGCTGGCCCTCGTCTTGCGTTATCGATGCGGCGTTGACGGCGTCGGCGACGGACGTCGCCGCCTGCTGCAAGTCGATCGTCGCCTGGCTGAGGTTGCCGGCCGCCGCGTCGGTGACGGCCTGCTGGGCCTGGTTCGCTATTGGCTGGTCGGCGCCCGAGGAGATGGTGCCCGCCACGACGCCCGAGGAGAGGTCGCCGATCAGCGCCGAGAGACTGGTCGCCGGCGACGCCGCCGTGGTGGTCGTCGTCGGGGCGGGTCGCGTCGTCGTCGCCACGGTGGTGCTCGGCGACTGCGCCGTCGAGTTCGAAGAGAAGCCGTACGCAATCCCCGCGACGAGAGCCGCCAACAAGATGGCGGCGCCAGTGCGCAACTGCCATTTCATGAGTCGCTTGGGCGCGCGGACCGCCGCCACGAGCTGGGGCGGAATGACGACCGTGTGGTCGACGCCAATCGTCGTCTCGTCACCGCGCGTCTCGGCGAGGGCCGTGAGGTCGTAGGGCTCGGTCAGGGCGAGGTCGCCGTTCAGTGATCCGGCCGGGTCCCACGGCGCGCTGAACACCGAGGTCGCGAGCAGCGCGGACACCTCGGCGGCGCGCAGGCGCTGGTCGGGGCGGTGGTCGAGCATGCCGCCGAGCAGGGTCTTCCAGGGGACCGGCAGGGTGGCGGGGAGTGGGACCGGACCGGCCAGCCGGCGTGCGATGACCTCACTGGGTGTTCCGGTGTAGACGCGCTCGCCGGTCAGGCACTCGAGCAGGACGATGCCGAGCGACCAGACGTCCGCGCCAGGTCCGACCTGGTGGTCTTCGAGCTGTTCGGGCGCCATGTACGACGCGGTGCCGAGGGTCGTGCCCACCACGGTCAGTGTCGTGGTGTCGATCAGCCGCGCGATGCCGAAGTCCGCGAGACGCGCGTGGCCCCCGGAGTCGAGCAGGATGTTGGCGGGCTTGATGTCGCGGTGCACGACGCCGCGCTCGTGGACGTAGGCGAGGGCGCCCGCGAGG
>JADGOJ010000034.1 GCA_017883045.1 Acidimicrobiales bacterium | reverse complement strand
GTGATCGACGAGCAGATTGACCGCCGGCTGGGGGATCATGTGCAGAGAACCGTTGAACTTCTGGACGTAGCCAACGATGACCGTGAGGCCCAGCATCGCGACGAAGATGTAGGTCGGCAGCGCGAAGTAGCTGCCGGCCTCGCGAAGGCCCCGCAGGTTCCCGTAGATCAGGATCAGCACGACGGCCACCGTGATCGGCACGGTGTAGTAGGCGAGCGTCGGAAAGGCGCTGGTCAGGGCGGCGGTTCCCGCCGAGCACTGCACCGCGACCGTCACGATGTAGTCGATCAACAGCGCGACCGCAGCGATCTGGGCGATCTTCGGACCGAAGTTGTCGCGAGCCACGACGTAGGCTCCCCCGGCCGTCGTGTAGTACTTGATGACGTCGAGGTAGGACGTCGTCACGAAGAACAGGACTCCCAGGATCACGAACATGATCGGCACGACGAGTGCGAACGCGGCGAGCCCGATGAACGGGGTCAACTGGGTGAGTATCTGTTCGGTGCCGTACGCCGACGACGAGATGCAGTCCGGCGCGAGGACGCCCAACGCCACGACACGGTTCAACCGCTCGCCGCTCAGCTGTTCGGTGACGTAGGGACGACCGAGCAAGATCCGCTTCAGGCGGTAGCCAAGGGTCTCGGGGTACACGCTCGACACGTTCGCGTGCGACGTTATCAACGGCGTGTTTCGGCTTATCTGTTCGTCGGCTCCGGACACAACTTCCACCATAAGGACCCTGCTGCTAGCAAACCGTTAAGAAGCCGCCGCGAGGCGTTAAGGACGCGTTAAAGATGTTGTTTCGCTAGCGTTCGCCGCGCAGAATCGAACGACGGGCGTGAATAGTCGCCCGAAGACATCGATCGATGGGAGCCGACATGAACCTCTCGGGCGCGTGGGAGGCCGTTGCCGGCGTTGGCGCGGTCGCCGTGCTGGTCGGCGCATCGTGGAACCTCCAGCGCGGAGTCGAGACCGTCGTCGACGAGCGCACCAAGAATGCGGTCAGCGATGAACAGTCGACGGAGCGTGGACCGTGACGACTGGGGCGAGGCGTGACACGCGCACGAGGGGCGGTCGATGGCCTGGGCTCGACTGGGCCACCACCTCGCTCGTATCGAACTCGCGGATGCGAATCACGGATCTGGCATTTCGCGAATGCTCGTAGCCGATGCCTTCGACGCATTCGTGGCCTGGCTCTCAATGGGAGAGACTGAGCCAATGGCGAGAGGTCAACTACGTGTCTACCTAGGATCGGCCCCGGGCGCGGGCAAGACCTACCGGATGCTGGAGGAAGGTTCGCGCCGTCGAGGGCGCGGGGCTGATGTCGTGGTGGCGTTCGTCGAGACTCACGACCGACCCCTCACCAAGGCGCAGCTCGGTGACCTCGAGGTGGTCCCTCGAACCATTCGCGACTACCGGGGGACTCCCGTCGAGGAGATGGACCTCGAGGCCGTGCTCGAGCGCAAACCGGCCGTCGCGCTCGTCGACGACCTCGCCCACACCAACGTCCCAGGCGGCGCGCACGCCAAACGCTGGGAGGACGTCGAGTCGATGCTTGACGCCGGCATCGACGTCATCACGACGGTCGACATCCAGCACCTCGAATCGGTGAACGACGTCGTCGAGAAGATCACCGGCACCGCGCAACGAGAGACCGTGCCCGACGCGGTGGTTCGCCGGGCCGAGCAGGTCGAACTGGTCGACATCACCCCCGAGGCCCTTCGACGGCGGATGGCCCATGGCAATATCTACGCCGCCGAGATGATCGACGCGTCGCTGTCGAACTACTTTCGCAAGGGCAACCTCACGGCGCTGCGCGAACTCGCCCTGTTGTGGCTCGCGGACCGCGTCGAGGACTCGCTGCAACGATACCTCGATGAGCACCAGATCGTCGAGAAGTGGGAGACCCGCGAGCGGCTCATCGTCGGGATCACCGGCACCGGGAGTGACGAGGCACTGCTTCGGAGGGCCTCGCGGATCGCATCGCGCTCAGGGGCCAACCTCATCGCGGTCCACGTCGTGAGCGCCGCCGGGCGGCGGCTCACCCCGACGGACACCTCGATCGCACGCGGATTCGTGGCCCGGTTCGAGGGCACCTTCCAAGAGATAGTTGACGACGACGTCGCGAGTGCTCTCGTTGCCTTCGCCCGTTCGGAGCGCGGAACCCAGATCGTCCTGGGCGCCAGCCGGCAACGCTCATGGTTGCGGCCGAGCAACAGCATCGTCGAGGGTGTACTTCGAAGAGCCCGTGACTTGGACGTGCACATCATCGCCGTTGGCGGCAGTTCCCCCGCGCAGGTTCGCCGACGTCGAAAGACCCCATTCACGTGGCGAAGGCGTCTACTGGCGCTGGCGGCGGCCGCCGTCGTCATGCCCCTTCTCACGATCGGTCTCACGAACCTGCACTCGACGTCACCGCTCTCGACAGTGTTCCCCTGCTACCTCCTCGCCGTGCTGGGCCTCACCATCTGGGGCGGGGCGGGCGTGGGAGTGGTGAGCGCCCTGAGCGCCTCGTTCCTCGAGAACTTCTACTTCATCGCGCCCAAGCACACGCTCGAGGTCGCACGCGCCGATGACGTCGTGGCGCTCGCCGCATTCCTGATCTTCTCGATCGGGGCGAGCGTGACCGTCACGGAGTTCACGCGCCGGTCGAACGAGGCGGATCGGGCCCGTGCCGAGGCGGAGATCCTCGCCAAGGCGGCCGCGACGGTCGCCACCTCTCAGAACGACCTGATGCCGGTGCTGGATTCACTCCGGGCGATCTTCGACCTAAAGGGCGTGGCCATGAAGACGCGCCGCGATGGCACGTGGGAGACCGATCTCCTGAGCGGCGAGAGCGTCGAGGAGGCCGAACCGAGCAGCCGGTTCGAGATCGACCCCGATCATGTCCTGGTGCTCGCCGGAGCGCACCTGGACAACCAAGACCGCACGATGGTCAACGCCTTCGTCGGACGCATGGCGGGCGAACTGCGCTCGCAACGCATCCAGCAAGACGACGCCAAGCTTCGGGCGCTGGCCGAAGCGGACGCCCTGCGCACGGGCCTGCTGCGAGCGGTCTCACACGACCTGCGGACACCTTTGGCAACCATCGAGGCCAATGTCTCGTCCCTGTTGCAGGGCGACGTCTCGTGGTCGCCCAGTGAGCAACAGAGATTCCTCACCTCGATCGAGCGAGAGGTCCATCGGCTCACTCGACTGGTGACGAACTTGCTCGACGCCGGACGCCTCGAGGCCGGTGTCGTCACGCCGCGCTCGATCGAGGTGGAACTTGACGACCTCGTGGCCAGCGCCCTCGAGACCATCGACACTCGGGGTCGGACTCTCGACATCCAACTGCCCGATGACCTCCCGCCCCTGAAGTCCGACCCCGACCTCATCGAGCGGGTGATCGCCAACGTGGTCTCCAACGCGTGTCGGTTCAGTCCGAGCGACAAGCCGGTGAGGATCCGCGCGGGCGCCTCACCGGGAAAGGTCGATCTCCTCGTCATCGACTGCGGTCCGGGGATCCCCGAATCCAAGCGCGAGAGCATCCTCGCCCCCTTCCAACGGCTCAACGACGAAGGTTCCGGCGCTGGCCTCGGGCTCACCGTCGCCTCGGGCTTCGTGAACCTGCTGGGCGGTCAGCTCCGCTTCGAGGACACGCCCGGCGGGGGTTTGACGGTCGTGATCGGACTTCGTCAGGAGTTGGGCTCGTGAGCGACGTCCGAATCCTGGTCGTCGACGACGAGGTACAGATCCTGCGCGCGTTGAAGACCAACCTTGAGGCCCGTGAGTACGCGGTCAGCACGGCGAGCGACGGGGAGGAGGCACTCCGTCTGATCGCCGACGTCAATCCTGACCTGCTCATCTTGGATCTCGGGCTACCCAAGAAGAGCGGGCTGGACGTGCTGCGCTCTCTCCGGACGTGGAGCGACATCCCCGTCATCATCGTGTCAGCGCGAAACGGCGACCCCGACAAGATCGCCGCTCTGGACGAGGGCGCCGACGACTACCTCACGAAGCCCTTCTCGATTGGAGAGTTGATGGCCCGTGTCCGCGCAGCCCTGCGTCGACGGGTCCAGACCGAGCAGAGCGCGATCGTCGTGACACCCGACTTCGAGGTCGACTTCTCGAAGGGCGTCGCGACGAGAAGAGGCGAGGTCGTCCACCTGACGCCGCTCGAGTGGAAGATCGTCGGCGTCCTCGTCCACTCCGAGGGCCGACTCGTCACCCAACGAAGTCTGCTGAGCGAAGTGTGGGGACCGCACTACGACAACGAGTCCGGCTACCTGCGGGTCCACATGACCCACATCAGGCGCAAGCTCGAACCCGAGCCCGCCCGTCCCCGCTACTTCCGGACCGAGCCCGGCATCGGCTACCGGTTCATCGCCGACGGTGGACCACGCTGAAGCGCTGCCGCGCCGACCCGAGGCCAGCGACGGACCTTCATTGGGTGGAGCAGTGACCGCTCTCCCCAGTTGGCACAATCTTGCGTTCGCGCTTGGCGATGTGGTCTGATGGCGAGGTGCACATCGTTGTTGTCGGTTGCGGCCGCGTCGGATCAGAGCTGGCCATGCAACTCTCAGAAGAGGGTCATTCGGTCGTCATCATTGACAAGAACCGCGATTCCTTCCGACGATTGACTCGCTACCACGGCAAGACCCTCATCGGCTCGGGCTTCGACCGCGACATCCTCTTCCAGGCCGAGGCCAGCCGCGCGGACGCACTGGCTGCGGTGACGAGCGGGGACAACACCAACATCCTGTGCGCACGGATCGCGCGCGACAACTACCACATCCAGAACGTGGTCGCCCGGATCTACGATCCCCAGCGGGCCGAGGTCTACATGAAGCTGGGGATTCCCACCGTCGCGACCGCGCTGTGGACCACCCAACAGGTCAAGCGCTGGATGATGCCCTCCGAAGACTCGATCGAGTGGACTGACGGGGCGAGCACCCTGCACCTCGTCGAACGGATCGTCCCGGACCAGCTCGCCGGCCGTCCGATGAGCCAGTTCAACGTCGGCGACAACGTCCGGGTCGTCGGGCTCCTGCGCGGGGGGCAGGGTCGCGTCAACATCGAGGGACTGTTCGCCCAAGAGGACGACATGCTGGAGTTCCTCGTCACGAACCAGGGCCTGGAAGATCTGAAAGCCCTGCTCGAAGGGAGCGGACAGTGAGAGTCGTCATCGCCGGAGGGGGGTCGGTCGGCACGGCGATCGCGCTCGACCTCATCGACCGCCACCACGAAGTAACGCTGCTCGAGCAGGTGACGGCGACCGCGGAGAAGCTGAAGTCGACCCTCCACGGCGTCAACGTGATGGCCGCGGACGCGTGCGAGTACGCCTCGCTCGCGGCCGCGGACCTTCGCAACGTCGACGTCGTGATCGCGGCGACGGGCGATGACGAGGACAATCTCGTGACCAGTTGGCTCTCCAAGCAGGAGTTCGCCGTCCCGCGCGTGATCGCACGCGTCAACAACTCGCGCAACGCCTGGCTGTTCAACGAGAGTTGGGGGGTGGACGTGTCCGTCTCGACCCCGGCGCTGATCACGTCGCTCGTCGACGAGGCGGTGGAGGTCGGGGCGATCATCAACCTCATGGACCTCGCGCAGGGCAAGATGACCCTGCTCGAGATCACGCTCGCCGCCGACGCGCCCGCGATCGCCCGCAAGCTCACCCTCGACGAACTGCAGTTGGCCGATTCGATACGCGTCGTCGCCGTCGTGCGCAGCGATCAGCCGTTGACGCCATCGCCAACGATGCGATTCTTGGAACACGACCACGTGATCCTCATCGCCCGCGGTGACGCGACACAGGAGTGCTCCGCCGCCTTCATCGGGTAGCGCGACTCAGCGCCGTAACCGCGAGGGCGAACAGACCTAGCATGGAGCGGTGCGAGCAGCGTTCTTCGACCTTGACAAGACGGTGATCGCGAAGTCGTCACTCGTCGCGTTCGGACCGGAGTTCCACGCTCGGGGCCTCCTCCACCGCCGAACCGTCATCTGGGGCGTCCTGAGCCAGATGATGTTCCTGCGCTTCGGGGCCGACGAGGACAAACTCAGCAAGATCGGTCAGTCGGTGCTGCGCGTCACGAAGGGCTGGGACCATCGCGAGGTCAAGCAACTGGTCGCCGAGACCATCAACGAGGTCATCGAGCCGCTCATCTACGCCGAGGCGCTCGAGCTCATCGACCACCACCTCGCCCAGGGCGACGAGGTCTGGCTCGTCAGCATGTCGCCGGCCGAGATCGTCGAGCCGTTCGCCGAGTTGCTGGGCATCACCGGTGCGATCTCGTCGCGGGCCAAGATCGACGAGAACGGGAAGTTCACGGGTGAGATGGAGTTCTTCGCCCAAGGGGAGAACAAGGCCGTGGCGATCCGTGAGCTGGCCGAGCGACGCGGCCTCGACCTCGCCGAGTCCTACGCGTACTCCGACTCCGAGACCGACATCCCGATGCTGATGACCGTTGGCCACGCCTTCGCGGTTAACTCGGACCGCCAACTCGCCAAGACCGCCCACGAGAACCAGTGGCCGCTGCTGAGCTTCACGCACCCCGTGCGCGCGCACGACCGTTCGAAGTCGCACACGCCGTTTCTCGTCAGCGCCATCGTGATCGGTGTCGCGGCCGTCCTGGGACGGATCCGCTACCAGCAGCGCTAGAGCGTCAGCAGGTCGCGCGCGCCCGTGTCGGACGACGGGTGACGCAGCTTGCTCATGGCGCGAGCCTCGATCTGACGAATCCTCTCACGAGTCAGGTTCATCTCGGCGCCGACGTCCTCGAGGGTACGGATCTCTCCAGCACCGTCGAGTCCGAAGCGCATGCGCAGGATCTTCTGCTCACGCTCGTCGAGCGGCTGGAGGAGCTTCTCGATCGCGGCGGGCATCATCTTCACCGCGGCCACGTCGAACGGCGACTCCGCCGAACGGTCCTCGACGACGTCGCCGAGCTCGGCGTCGCCGTCCTCGCGGAGGGGCTCGGACAGCGAGATCGGCTCGGAGCGGAAGCGCAACGCCTCGATCAACTTGTCCTCGGGCATCTCGCACTCGTCACAGAGTTCCTTGATGGTCGGCGGGCGGCCGAACTTCAGCTCGAGGCGCGACTGGGCCTTCTGCACCCGGGCGAGGGTGTCACCGGCGTGCACCGGCAGACGGATCGTGCGCCCGGTGTTGGCGATGCCGCGGGTGATCGCCTGGCGGATCCACCAGGTCGCGTAGGTCGAGAACTTGAAGCCCTTGCGCCAGTCGAACTTCTCGACGGCGTGCATGAGTCCGAGGTTGCCCTCCTGGATCAGGTCGAGCAACGGCAGGCCCGAGGCCTGGTACTTCTTGGCGATCGAGACCACCAGTCGGAGGTTCGACTGGACGAAGTCACGCTCGGCCTGGTCGCCACGGTGCACCGCGCGCTTCAGCGCCAGCTTCTTGCTCGGGGTGACCTTGACCTTCTTGTCGGTCTCGGCGGCCTCGAGTTCGGCCTTCGCTTCACGACCCTCTTCGATCGTCTGGGCCAGGCGGACCTCATCGTCCTTGGTCAGAAGGGTGTATTGACCAATGTCGGACAGGTAGAGCCGTACGAGGTCTTCATCATCCCGATCAACGCGATCTTTAGCCATGGCTCTCCCTTGATGCTCCCGACACCGGAAAGTCCGGTACTTCTAGTTATACGGAGGTAGGCAACTTAGCGGGAAAGTCCCAGACTTTCAGCGTTCCCCGCCGAATCGAGGGTCGAGGCCAGGTCGCGCGCCGCCAGCTGCCAGCTCGGATCCTCAAGCGGCGGCTGGTCTTTGGCGACCTCGCCGACCTTGCGGATCTCGGCGACGCAGACCTCCGAGCCGTGGTCCAACAGGGCCCGAAGCGCGTCGTCTTGGTCCATCGCGTCACGGGCGTCGAGCAGCGAGACCAGCAGGCGGGGTCCCACGACCATCGCCATGGCGAACATCGCCATGGCCCCGCTGTTGTCGCTGTCCACGGCGTGGCGAAGCACCCCTTCGAGCACCGGCAGCGGCCCGGCGTCAGTCGCTCCGAGGTAGGTGCGTGCCTCGAGCCCGAGCTCGCCGAAGGCCCGCGACATCTCGTGGGCGCGGATCACGTAGGCGTCATTGGAGAACGTCGGCGCACCCTCGCCCAGCGCCAGGTAGATCGCGTCGAAGCACGAGAAGAGGTGTTCGGCCATCTGCCGATTCGACGGCATCACATCGACTCGGGGCGAAACGCGCTGGTGATGGGCATGCGACGATCGCGACCGAAGGCCTTCTTCGAGATCCGAACACCGGGAGGCATCTGGCGACGCTTGTACTCACTGAGGTCGACGAGCCGGGTGATCCGCAGCACCAGGGCAGGGTCGTGACCGTCGTCGATCATCGACGCCGCCGTCGCGTCGTCCTCGACGTAGAGCTGGAGCAGCGGGTCGAGCTGCTCGTAGGGCGGCAGTGACTGGTCGTCACGCTGATCGGGTCGCAGCTCGGCCGAGGGCGCCTTGGTCAGCACCTTCTCGGGGATCGGCTCGGGGTCGCCGACACTCGCCGCCACCTGGTTGCGGTACCGGCAGAGTTCGTACACGAGGGTCTTGGGCACGTCCTTGATGACCGCGAAGCCGCCGGCGGAGTCGCCGTACAACGTCGAGTAGCCGGTCGCCATCTCGGACTTGTTGCCCGTCGTCAGCACGATCGCCCCCGTCGCGTTGGAGATCCCCATCAGCAGCACGCCACGGATGCGCGACTGCAGGTTCTCGTCGGTCAGCCCGGTAGGGCCGCCCTCGAGGACCTCGCCGAGGATGGTCCCAAAGGCCTCGTGAGCGGGCTCAATCGGCAGCGTCGTCAGCTCGATGTCGAGCCGAGCGGCAAGGTCGGCCGCGTCAGCGACCGAGTGCTCCGACGAGTACCGGCTCGGCATCGCGAAGCCGTGCACGGCGCGCGCGCCGACCGCGTCGACGGCGATGGTGGCGACGAGCGAGGAGTCGACGCCGCCCGAGAGTCCGAGGATCGCCGAGCGGAATCCGTTCTTGCGCAGGTAGTCGCGCGTGCCCATGACCAGCGCCTCGTAGATCTCCTCGATCGGCGACGGCGGATCGGCCACGCGATTGACGTGCAGCGCGGTGAGGCGGTCCTCGTCACGCGCGTAGGTCGTGTCGAGTGGCACGCCGGCCGACGAGGCGCGCGCCTCGATGTCGCACACCAGCAGCTCCTCGCTGAAGGCCTTGGCTCGGGCGACGACGTCGCCCTGGGCGTTGACGACCATGCTCTGTCCGTCGAAGACGAGCTCGTCCTGACCACCGACGAGGTTCACGTAGGCGATCGGGCAGTTCGTCTCGAGGGCCCGCTCGCGCAGCATCGCCTCTCGGTCCTCGCGACGCCCCCTCGCGAAAGGCGACGCATTGGCGACCAGCAGCAGCGTGGCGCCCTGGCGTGCGAGTTCGACCGCGGGGCCGTTGCGCGTCCACACGTCCTCGCAGATCAAGAGCCCCACCGCGACGCCCTTCACGTTCACGATCGTCTGGGGGCCGACACCGGGGTGGAAATAGCGCTGCTCGTCGAAGACGTCGTAGTTGGGCAAGAGCCGCTTCGTGGCCGTCGCGACGACGCCGGCGTCGCTCAATACGACCAGCGCATTGCCGATATGGGGGTCGACGTCGACCGAGGCCGCCCGGATGACGTCGCGCGCGTCGCTCGACGGCGCCAGTTCGACCCCGTCGAGACCCTCGCCGACGACCGTGCCGACCAGGACCGGCGGCACGTTCTGCAGCAGGGACATCTCGATCAGGGCGACCCGCGTGGCCTCGATGAAGCCCTCCTTCAACAGCAGGTCTTCGGGGGGATAGCCGGTGAGGGAGAGCTCGGGCGTGAGCACCAGATCGGCACCGGCGGAAGCAGCCAGGGTGCGGAAACGGCCCAGGGTCTCCACGTTCTGCGCGAAACCGCCCACGACCGCGTTCATCTGGGCCAGAGCGAGTCGGATGACGGGCACGCCCTGAGCCTACCGGCGTGGGTGTTGGGCGGACCGTGGACGATGTTTCACACGCGGTTAACAAAACCGGGGGTGCGACTCGCGTTCGGACGGCAGACTAGGACAGACTGCGTGAATAGCGTCATGACCCTTTGGAGGAGCACCCTTGTCGTATCAGGCTGAGTACATCTGGATTGACGGAACCGAGCCGACCCGAAAGCTGCGTAGCAAGACGAAGATCGTGAAGGACGGCCAGAAGCCCCCCGTCTGGGGCTACGACGGGTCGAGCACCAATCAAGCGACCGGTCTCGCGTCGGACTGCGTCTTGCAGCCGGTGTGGACGTGCGCCGACCCTCTGCGCGGACCCAACGATGTCCTGGTCATGTGCGAGGTGTTGAACTCCGACTTCACCCCGCACCCGACCAACACTCGGTCCGCTGCGGCGGTCGCCGCCAAGAAGTACGCGAGCTTCGAGCCGATGTTCGGCATCGAGCAGGAGTACACGTTCTTCCAGGACGGCCGCCCCTACGGTTGGCCCGAGGACGGCTTCCCGGCACCCCAGGGCCCCTACTACTGCGGCGTCGGCGGGACCAAGATGCCCGGACGCGACATCGTCGAGGCGCACACCCTGGCGTGCATGCGCGCGGGCGTCAGCATCGAAGGCACCAACGCCGAAGTGATGATGGGCCAGTGGGAGTTCCAGGTTGGCGTCCTCGGCACGGTCGAAGTGGGTGACCAGCTCTGGGTCGCGCGCTGGCTGCTCGAGCGCATCGCCGAGGAGTTCGAGGTCGAGGTGAGTTTCGACGCGAAGCCCGTCAAGGGCGACTGGAACGGCGCAGGTGCGCACACCAACTTCTCCACGAAGCAGATGCGCGCCAACGGCGGATGGTCGGCCATCATCGCGGGATGCGAAGCGCTGAGCACCCGCGTGAAGGAGCACATCACGAACTACGGCGTCGGCATCGAGGACCGACTCACCGGCGCCCACGAGACCGCCCACTGGTCGAAGTTCTCCTACGGCGTCTCGGACCGCGGCTCATCGGTCCGCATCCCGGGCCAGGTGGCCCGTGAGAAGAAGGGCTATCTCGAGGACCGTCGCCCCAACGCCAACATGGACCCCTACGTCGTCACGCGCCTGATGGTCGAGACCATCTGCGGTGCCGCCGCCGGTGGCGCCGCGAAGGCGCCGGCGAAGAAGGCGGCTGCGAAGAAGGCCGTCAAGAAGGCGCCGGTCAAGGCAGCGGCCAAGAAGGCGCCAGCCAAGAAGGCCGCCGGTCGGCGTTAGCTCATTGTTGGCAAAGCCCGCCGCTCGATCGGGCGGCGGGCTTTGCCATTGGTGGCCCGATTGGAACTCTCCAGGGAAGGTGCGAGAATGTCCTCCATGCAAAGCCAGGCGCAGTACGTCCTTCGAACCGTAGAAGAGCGCGGCGTCCGCTTCGTCCAGCTCTGGTTCACCGACGTCCTCGGGCGCCACAAGGCCTTCCACGTCACACCCGCCGAACTCGAAGACGCCCTCGACCAGGGCATGACCTTCGACGGCAGCGCGATCGACGGCTTCTCGCGGGTCCAAGAGTCCGACGTGCTCGCCCGCCCGGACCTCACAACCTTCCAGCTCCTGCCCTGGTACGAGGAGGGCGCCGGCGTCGCGCGCGTCTTCTGTGACATCGTCAACATCGACGGCACACCCTTCGAGGGTTGCCCCCGCCAACAGCTGCGCCGCGTGCTCGGCGACGCCCGATCACAGGGCTACACCTTCTTCGTCGCTCCCGAGATCGAGTACTTCTACTTCGAGGACCTCGACACCACGAGCGCCCCGCGGCCGATCGACCGCGGCAGCTACTTCGACCTTCTGCCCGACGACACCGCGAGCCAGCTCCGGCGCCGTACGGTGCTGGTGCTCGAGGAGATGGGCATCGGGGTCGAGCACGCCCAGCACGAGGACGCCCCCGGGCAACACGAGATCGACCTTCGTTACACCGATGCGCTCACCATGGCCGACACCGTCATGTCGGTGCGCCACGTGGTCAAGGAGCTCGCTCGTCAGTCGGGCGTCTCGGCGAGCTTCATGCCCAAGCCGCTCGCCAACGTCCAGGGCTCGGGGATGCACACGCACCTCTCGCTGTGGCGCGACGAGCACAACGCGTTCATCGGCGACGGCCCCCACGGGCTCAGCGACGTCGCGACGAAGTTCATCGCCGGCCTCGTCCGACACGCCCCCGAGATCACCGCGGTGACCAACCAGTGGGTGAACTCGTACAAGCGGCTCGTGGTCGGTACCGAGGCCCCGGTCAGTGCGAGTTGGGCGCGACACGACGCGGCGGCGCTGGTGCGGATCCCCTCGGTCAAGCCCGGACGCATCGACTCGACCCGCATCGAATACCGGTCGCCGGACCCGGCGGCGAACCCGTACCTCGCCTTCGCGGTCATCCTCGCGGCGGGGCTGCGCGGCGTGACCGGCGACTACGCGCTGCCGGCCGAGGGCGAGGCCACCGCGCCGCTGCCCGAGTCCCTGGCGCAGGCCCTTGACTTGATGGAGTCCTCGACCCTGCTGCACGAAACCCTCGGAGCCCACCAGGTGGAGTGGTTCCTGCGCAACAAGCGCGCCGAGTGGGACGCGTACCGCGGCCAGGTCACCCCCTTCGAACTCGAGCGCTACCTCCCACTGCTGTGACGATCGACGTCGTGCTCTGCGTGCCCTCGTGCGAAGGGCCGGTGCGCAAGGCGTTCGACGTCACGGGCGTGACGCCGGCGGTCTCGGTGACCGGCCGCATGAACGAGATCGCCGCCCTCGAGCCCGTCGAGGGCTTCGCCAGCGCGGTCATCAACGCCACAGCCTTCCCCTTCACCGAGGCGATGAACCTCTGTCGCCAGCTGCGCGCCCGCGACCGCGGCGTCGGACCGATCATCTTGCTGCTCGACCACTACCAACTCGACGACCTGACGTTCCGCGAAGACCTCTTCGACGACTTCGTGGTCGGTCCCTTCGACGTCAGCGAGCTCGCGACGCGTCTTCGACACCGCCTGCGCCGCGCCGGCAACGAGAGCGTGGCGCCGCGCGTCGAGCACGGCGGGCTCTCGATGAACCTCGAGACGTACCAGGCCTCCATCGCGGGGCGCGTCATGGACCTGACCTTCATGGAGTACGAGCTGCTGCGATTCCTCGCGACCAACCCCAATCGCGTCTTCACCCGCGAGACGTTGCTCAGCCGGGTATGGGGCTACGAGTATTACGGTGGCGCGCGCACCGTGGACGTGCACGTGCGCCGTCTGCGCGCCAAGTTGGGCGAAGAGCACGCCCACCTGATCCAGACGGTGCGCTCCGTGGGCTACAAATTCGGCACGTCGCCCAACGAGTACACGACCTAGTCGGCCGGCGCGTAGGCCCAGAGTTCGACTTCGGCGCGCGCGCCCATGGGCAGCTGCGCGACCGCAACGGCGGACCTCGTGGGACGCGGTGCCTCGAAGGCCTCGACCCACACCTCGTTGCAGGGAGCGAAGTCGCTGATGTCGACGAGGAAGAGCGTGGCCTTCACGACCTGGTCGAACGTGGCCCCGGCCTCGGCGAGCACTCGCCTCGCGTTCACGAGGGCCTGGCGCAACTGGTCAGCGGCACCGCCGGCGACCATCGTCGGGCCATCGTCACCGGGCACCAAACCAAGTTGGCCAGAGATCACGACGAGGTCACCGGCGCGACGCCATGGCGTGTAGGGACCGACCGGTGCACTCACGGGGTGACTCTCTTCTCTAGCTGAACGAGTTGCCGCAGCCGCACGTGCGCGTGGCGTTGGGGTTCGTGATGTGGAAACCGGCGCCCTGGAGCCCGTCAGCGAAGTCCAGCGTCGAGCCCGTCAGCAGCTCGGCACTCGCGGCGTCGACGACGACCTTCACGCCCGAGAACTCACGGGTTATGTCGTCGTCGGCGAACTCGGAGTCGAAGAACATGTCGTAGTTGAATCCCGAGCACCCGCCCGGCTTCACCGACACGCGAAGCGCCAGCACCTCATCGACTCCCTCGGCGGCGATGAGCTCGGCGACCTTGGCAATGGCCCCGTCGGTCAGCGTGATCGGGTCGCCGTCCTTCTTGGTCAAGTTCACGTTGGTGGTGGTCATGTTCGACATGGCGCTCCTTATAGAGTTCTGTCTTCCATAGTAGTGACCGATTCGTCACTTGAACACCCCCACAATCTGACCGGTAGCGTAGATGGGTGCCCGTTCCTGACCAACTCCGAGAGCGCCTCGACCAGGTGCTCGACCCCGAACTGGGGGCCTCCATAGTCGAGCTCGGCATGGTCGGCGACATCACCGTCGACGGCTCGGGCCACGCGACGGTGCACGTCTCGCTCACGACCGTGGGCTGTCCCCTCCGGTCCCAGATCGAGCGCGACGTCAAAGAGGCGGCCCTCTCGCTCGACGAGATCGGCTCCGTAGAGCTCGTCATGGGGGTCCTCGACGCCGCCGCCAAGGCCGCGCTGATGCGCCGGGCGCGCGCCCTCGCCCAGGACCGGGCCCCACTGACCTCGGTCCCGGTGCAGACACCGGTTCTGATGATCGCTTCGGGCAAGGGAGGCGTGGGCAAGTCGTCGATCACCGCCAACCTCGCCGTCGCCCTGGCGGCCACCGGAAGAACCATCGGCGTGCTCGACGCCGACATCTGGGGGTTCTCCCTCAGCCGCCTGCTCGGCATCCAGGGCGAGGTGCGAGCGATCGACGGCAAGATGCAGCCGCTGGAGCGAGCGATCGGGACGGGACGCATCAAGTTGCTCTCCATGGGCCTGCTCGCCGACGAGGACCAGGCACTCCTCTGGCGGGGTCTGATGGTGCAGAAGGCCGTCGCCCAATTCATCGAAGACGCCGACTGGTCCGGCATCGACTACCTGCTCATCGACACTCCTCCGGGAACCGGCGACATCGCGATGACCCTGGCGCGGCTCCTACCCCAAATGGGCCAGTTGCTCGTCACGACTCCGGCGCTGGCCGCGCAGCGCGTGGCGGCTCGCGCCGCCGACTTCGCGCGCAAGTCCAACATCCGAGTCTTGGGCGTGATCGAGAACATGAGCGGCTTCACCTGCGCCTGCGGCGAACGCCACACGCACTTCGGTGAAGGCGGCGGACGATCGCTCAGTGAAGCGCTCGATGTCCCATTGCTCGCCGAGATCGACCTGGACCCTCAGATCGCCGATGGTGGCGACCACGGCGAACCAGCGGTGTTGCACGAGGATGCCGATGGGGTCCTCCACCAGCTGGCCCGACGTGTCCTCACCGACATCGCGCCACCGGCCGGAGCGGTGGGCTGTTCGGCTCGGATGCTCGACGCCATCGCGCGAGCGGTCGCGACCGCCCCTTAGTCGGTCACGGCCTTTAGTCCTCGAATCCGACGTCGCCGGGAAGCACGATGACGATCTCGCCATCACGCTCGACGATGCGCGGCTCGGTGCGTGGGATGTCCACCAGCGACCTGGCGTAGCCGAGCACCTCGCGCGACGTGGTGAAGTGCGCGATGGCCTCGAGATTGCGGATGGTCGGGAGGATCATCTCGAGTTCGCCCCGGGCGTGGGCCTCGAGCGCGTCGATTGGACGGACCCACAGGTCGGCGACGGTCTCTCCCGCATCGTGCGTCGCGATCTGACCCTCGGGAGCCAGCGCGACGAAGAATCGGGTGTCGAAGCGACGCGGGGGGCCGACCGGCGTCACCCAGTGCGCCACGTACTCGAGACCGCGCAGATCGAGAAGGAGTCCCTCTCGTTCCATCATCTCGACGAAACCCAGGGAACCGACGTTGACGTCGCGCCGATACGTGGCCATGCGCCGAACCGCAAAGGCGTCATCGAAGAGTCTCGGCTCGCCGTTCTCGTCGCAGGCGACGAGCAGTCCGGCCTCTTCGAAGAGCTCGCGCAGGCAGGCCACGTAGTAGGCGAGCCCCCCACTGTCGAGGTTCAGTCGCCGCGACGCCTCCGTGTCCCCCACGCCCAAGGCGAGACGCTGCGCCGAGGGGCCGGCGTCGGACTCGTCCACGCCGCCACCGGGGAACACGTAGGCGCCGCCGACGAAGTCACTGTTCAGATTGCGCCGAAGCATCAAGACCTCGAACCCGTCGGGGCCGTCGCGCAGCGTGATGACCGTGGCGGCGGGGCGGGGCGTGAGCGTCTTCGGGTTTTCGGCCATAGCGCAAACTACCCAGCCATCGGGCCTGAACCCGAACCTGTCGGCCGGTCCACTAAGTTTGGTGGTCTTAACGCACAAGGAGCGCCGTGGCCAAGACCCCCCCAGCAAAGAAGACGGCCGTCAACAAGAAGGCACCCGCCAAGGGTGCCAGCGGCCGACCCGCTGGCCTGTTCACATGGATCGCCGTCGGCCTCGTCGTCGTCGTGGTGGCCGGACTGGTCATCATCAAGGTGGCCGGTAGCACGACCTCGAGCAGCAACGCCAGCTTCCAGCCCGCCGACCCCGCCATCGTGGCGCAGCTGACGTCGGTCCCGGCCTCGGTGCTCGACACCGTGGGCGTCACGTCGCCCGTCGCGGCGGTCAGCCCGCCCCAGGCCCTGAAGGGCCAGCCCAAGTTGACCGGCAAGTCGAGCACCGGCAAGACGCTGCCCGAGGTGTTCTACGTCGGCGCCGAGTACTGCCCGTTCTGCGCGGCCGAACGGTGGCCGATGATCATCGCGCTCAGCCGCTTTGGGAAGTGGACGGGACTGGGCAACATGGAGAGCTCGACGCTCTCGGGAGAGGCCTTCCCTGGCACGCCCACGTTCACCTTCCTGAAGGCCACCTACACCTCCAAGTACCTGGTCTTCAAGAGCGCCGAGTTGTACACCAACGTCTTCGACGCCGCGAAGAACTACTACTCGCCCCTGCAGAAGCTCACCGCCCAGCAGAGCGCACTGTTCAAGAAGTACGACACGCCGAAGTACGTGAAGGGGATGCAGCCCTCCAACGCCGGCGCGATCCCGTTCATCACCTACGCCAACAAGTTCATCATCTCGGGATCGAGCTTCACGCCGGCGGTTCTGGCGAGCCAGACGAGGAGCCAGATCGCGGGTGGGCTCAGTGACTCGACGAGTCCGGTGACCGACGCGATCATCGCGTCGGTGAACTACCAGACCGCCGTGCTGTGCTCGCTCACCAAGAACCAGCCGGGCAACGTCTGCAACGCTCCGGGCGTCAAGGCCGCGAAGAAGGTCTTGGCTCTTCCCTGAGCCAACCGCGATGGGTGTCCCCCGCTGGGCGGTCGTCTGGACGTTCACCCTGAGCCTGATCGGCCTGGGACTCTCCCTCTACCTCACCATCGCGCACTTCAACGGCACGCAGGTCCTTGCGTGTCCCACCACCGGCACGTTCAACTGTGCCCTGGTCACGACCTCGCCCCAGTCCTACTTCCTCGGCATGCCAGTCGCCGTCCTCGGCCTCGCCAACTACGCGGTGATGACGGCGCTCAACTCACCGTGGGCCTGGCGCGCCACGTCGCACTGGTTGCACCTGGCGCGCTTCATCCTCGCAGTCGGGTCGATGCTCTTCGTGCTGTGGCTCGTGTACGCCGAAGTGCTCATCCTCAACCACATCTGCGAGTACTGCACCGCCGTGCACGTCGTGACCTTCTCCCTGCTCATCGTCCTGACCATGGTCAGTCCGGCCCAGCTCGGTTGGACACGCTCAGCCGCGAAGTAGCGCCCTCCGCTCGAACTCGTTGAGCCCGCCCCAGATGCCGTAGGACTCGTGGCGTGCCAAGGCGGCCTCGAGGCACTCCTCGCGGACCGCGCAGCCGGCGCAGATCCGCTTGGCCACCTTCTCGCGCTCGAGGCGATCCTCCTTGCGCTCGGAGCTGTCGGCCGAATAGAACAGCGAGCCTTCGCTGTCACGACACGCCGCCGCGACAGTCCAGTCCAAAGGCGAAATCGCCATAAGTCTCTCCCCCCAGATGTGACCCAGAATTGCAGGTTAACCACTCTCGCCACGTCGAGCAAAAGTCGGTCGTCGGGCCGGAATTCAGCCATCTCTCTGGCAAATCCGCGCTCCGCTACGCTGAACTGCGTGGCTACCGTCCTTCTGGCAAGCGATCTCGCATCCCTGCGGCACGAACTTCGAACGATGCTCGAAGCTCCCGACATCCTGATCGAGGAGGCGGCGAGCGGTCCCGACGTCGTCTCCCGCGTCAAAGAGGGTGGGATCGACCTCGTCATCGTCGACCTGCAGATCGGCTCCATGGGGGGCATGGCCATCTGCATGGAGTTGCGCCACGAGGAGTCCTACGGCGCGGCCGACCCGGTGTCGGTGCTGATGCTGTTGGACCGGCGCCCCGACGTCTTTCTCGCACGTCGCAGCGGCGCCGAAGGGTTCGTGGTCAAGCCGCTCGACCCCCAGCGGGTGCGCCGCGCCGTGCGGGCACTGTTGCGCGGCGAGGGCTACGAGGACGACGCCCTGCGCCCCGCCACCGTCCGCGTCGGCAGCGCCCTCGGTAGATGACCGATCAACAGCCCCCCTCGTCGGGCTTGGCGCGGCTCCGCGCTCGCATGACCAAACGTGAAGAGCCCCGCCCCGCATTGCCCGAGGCGGTCGAGATCCACGCGCGCGTCGACCAGCTCAGCGAGCTCGAGCTTCGTGACGTGATGACCCCTCGCGTCGATGTCGCCTACCTCGCCACACCCGTGACCCCCGAGGCGATCGCCGACGCGGTGCGCGACACCGGTCACTCGTGCTTCCCGGTCGTCAACGGTGATCTCGACGAGGTGGAGGGCGTGCTCTTCGTCAACGACCTGTTCCGCAGCACCACCGTGAAGCGCGCCATCGGCGTCTCGCTGCCGACCACCCAGGAGATCGCCCGCAAGATCCGTCGTCCATTCATGTTGCCCGAGACCCTTGACCTGCTCGAGAGCCTCAGCGAGATGCGCAAGCAGCACCGGACCTTCGCGCTGGTGCTCGACGAGCACGGCGGCGTCGCCGGGGTCGTGTCGATTCGCGACATCCTCGAGCAGCTGGTCGGCGACCTCAACGACGAGTTCGACGAAGATGAGGAGCCGACCATCGTCCGGATCCGCCAGGACCGTTGGCTCGTCGACGGCCAGACCCACGTCGACGAGGTCGAACAGGAGCTGGGCGTCGTCATCCCCGAAGGTGAGTACGTGACGATCGCCGGCTTCGTGCTGTTCCTCGCCGGGGCGATCCCGGCCGCCGGCACGACCTACTCGTACGAGGACTGGACCTTCCGGGTCCAGTCGGTGGAACGGCGTCGCATAAGCGAGATCGTGATCGAGTACCACCCACCGGACGAGTCCGAAGTCCCCGAACTTCCGTAGCCGTTGTCGAGGTCCGCGCGAGACGGCTAGGATTATCAAGCTGCGGGGGAACTCGCCGCGGGCTGTAGCGCAGCTTGGTAGCGCGCTGCGTTCGGGACGCAGAGGTCCCGGGTTCAAATCCCGGCAGCCCGACC
>JADGOJ010000005.1 GCA_017883045.1 Acidimicrobiales bacterium | reverse complement strand
GGCCGCCACGCTGGCCGATCTGACCGTTGGCGAGAATGTCCGCATCGTCCCCAGCGCCCCGGGCTCGACGACGGCGTCCAGCGTCGAGATCGAGTTGGCGAACATCGCCGGCAAGGTCGTCTCGGTGAGCGGTGACACCGTCACGGTCTCGAACCGTGACGGCAACAACAGCACCGTCGTCGTCACCGGCTCAACGACCTATTCAAAGAATGGCGTCAGCGCCACGCTGGCCGACGTCGCGGTCGGCTCGTTCATCTTCGCCGAGGGAACCCTGGATTCGACGCTCACCACGCTCCACGCCAGCACGGTGGGCATTGGTCAGGCGAAGTTCGGCGGTGCTCCCGACGGCCTCGCTCATCCCGGTTCCGGTGGTGGATTCGCCGACAAGGGCCACGGTGGCTTCGACGCGATGGGCTCGGGAAACTGAACCGGCCGCAAGGGTTTCAGAACCCAGGCGGTTTCTCTCTTCCGCCTGGGTTCTGATGCAAGCGATTCCCTGATTCTCAGGGTCCAGGCGGTTCCTCCCTTCCGCCTGGGCCCTGACGTAGTACCTCGTGAGCAGTCCGCACGCGTGCACTTGTTTTGCGTGGAGTTCTTGCTAAGTTGCCTCCAAAGGAGAGCCCGCACACGGTGGGATCTTCGGGGGGAAAACAGACCATGATGTCATCAACGTTCGATCGTCGATCGTTCCTCACTCACTCGGCCGCCACCATTGGTGGCATCGCAATGGCTGGCACCGTCGTTGACGGTCTGCTCGCCGGAGTGGCCGGGGCCGCCACGGGTGTCAACCTCGGTAAGCCACGGCGCGGAGGGACGCTGACCATTGGGACCATCTCCGATGTTCCGAACTACCACATCTTCAATGGATCTCAAGGCAAGATGGACGCCTCGGGCTTCTGTGTCGCCAACGCGCTCTACGACCCCCTGTTCGTCATGTCGCACAACGGCAGGGTCGCACTGCCGATGCTGGCGCTGTCGGCGACGCCGAGCGCGAACTACACGGTCTGGACGATCGCTCTTCGCCAGGGCGTCGCATTCTCCAACGGTGACCCGCTCAACGCCGACATCGTGGTGGCCAACTGGGCCGCGGCCAATGCCGACCCGACCGTCGGACTCGCCATCAAGCCGATCATCGCGTCGGTCACCAAGGTGGACAGCCACACTGTCAAGTACAACCTGGTGATCCCGTATTCGTCCTTCCCAATTGTGTTGGCCGAGCAGCAGATCTCCTACATGGCGCACCCGACATCGTTCTCGCCCACATTCGCGGGCACCCCGATCGGCACCGGTCCGTTCATGGTGAAGTCGTGGCAGGTGGGCATCGAGGCCCAGTTGGTGCGCAACCCCACCTACTGGAAGGCCGACGCGCACAACCGTCGGCTGCCCTACCTGAGCAAGCTCAACTTCAAGACCATCGCCGACGACAACGCCCGCAACCAGGCGCTGCAGACCGGTGGCGTCGACATGATCGTGACCGAGAACGGCGCCGCAATCGCCAACCTGAAGAAGATCAAGAACATCACGTACCACACGGATGCGAACGACCCGCGTGACCCGTCGGTCAACTGTCTGATCGTGAACACGACGGGCACGATGAACCAGTACTTCGCGTGGGCCGGCCAGTTCGCCGCGGCGATTGGCTTGCCGGGAGCGCTGACGTACCTCTTGAAGGGTCAGGTCCCACCGACGCAGGTCCAGATGGGCGACTGGCTGGGCACCCTCGGGGCGGTCGACCCGTCATCGTTGACGTGGAACACCAAGTTGAAGCCGGTGCTGAACGACGTGACGATCCGTCAGGCGTGCGCCATGGCGATCAACCGCAACACCTACTGGAAGGTCGTCGACGGTGGCGTCGGCGTCGTCTCGGACGGCATCTACAAGAAGACGTCGCGTTTCTACAAGAATCCGGGCTATCCGGCGTACAACCCGACCAAGGCCAAGGCCCTGGTGGCCGCCTACAAGTCGAAGAACAACCTGTCGTCGGTCGGTTTCGTCCTCGACTTCGTGTCGGGCAACTCCGCCGCCCAGAAGGCGTTCGGCTTCTTGCAGCAGCAGCTCGCGGCGGTCGGCATCACGGTGACGCCTCGCCCTCTCGTGCAGAGCACGTTGATCAACAACGTGATCTACGGCACGTACGACTGCGCCACGTGGAACCAGTTCGGTGGCGTTGACCCGTCGCTGAACTACGTCTGGTTCAACTCGTTCTCGGCGACGGCGCCACTCGCGTCGGGCGGGCTGGGCATGGCCGACCTGCCCGCCGGTACGCAGATCGCCGGTGCGGTGAACTTCGCTCACCAGGGTGACCCGCTCATCGAGCAGTCGATGTTGACCGCGTTGGCGTCGCCGCCCAACTCGGCCGCCCAGAGGGCGGCGTGGCAGAAGGTCAACTCGCAGTTCGCCAAGGACATCCCCTACTTGTGGCTGGACACTCTGGTCACCGCTTTCGCGGCCCGCAAGAACGTGCAGAACTGGATCTCGGGTACGGCCGGTGACGGGACCACTCGCTGCCTCAGCCCCGACGGCGGTTCGGCCCGCTGGGACCAGATCTGGAAGAGCTAGTCAGAGTCAACCATCCATGAAGGCAGAGGGCGGCGCGTTCGCGCCCCGCTGCCTTGCGGGTGATTCAGACCTTGAGGCTGATGTTGCCCTCGACGTCGCGCCACCACCACAGCGTCGTCATCGCCAACGATGCCGAGACGACGGCCATCACGGTGAAGGGGAGAGCCGCGTTCATGGTGAAGAGGAATCCGGACACGCCCGCCGCCAACGCGAGGGCCGCGGTATTGGCGGTCGCGTAGAGACCCTGGCGACGGCTCAACTCGCGGTGCACGGCGCCCTGGCTCATCAACGAGGAGATCGACGGAACCGACAGCGCCGCGCCGACCGCTTCGAAGGTGCCGAGGACCAGCATCAGGTTGTTGCTGTGGATGTGCGGATAGATCGACAGGAAGATGGCGTTGTTCAAGAGTCCGCCCAGCGCAATGGTGCGCCGGTTGGCGTGGTCGGCGAGCCAGCCCCCGACTCGACTGAGCGCCACCCAGGGCAGGCAGAACATGGTCCAGCTGAGTCGGATCTGCAATGTCGACGCATGGTGCGAATGCATCAAGAGGCTCCAGCAGGCTTCGTAGACGCCAATGGCGAGACCGCTGGCGCTGGCGGCGAAGAGCGCGCCGATGAGCTGCTGGTTCATCTGCAGTCTGGGCAACGGCGTCGGGTCGTAGGCCTTGTCGCCCAGGCTCGTTCGAAGGGCGACGACGGCGGCCCACAGGCTGACCAGACCGGCGAAGAAGAAGGCCCAGCCGAGTGCGTTGACCGAGACCACGACGCCCGCGACGGGTCCAATGGCGATGCCGAACAGCTGCGCCGCGAGGATTTGCGAGACCGCCCGGCCACGCTGCTCCTCGGCGAAGAGCGCCGCGACCGCCGACATGGAGGCGACCTCGATGGCCCCGGCCGAGGCGCCCTGAACGGCGCGGGCCAACGCGAACCAAGGTGCCGAGACCGGCAGCAGGTAGGCCATGCTCGCGATTGCGTAGGCCACGAGGCTGGCGATCAGGATAGGACGGCGACCGAACTTGTCCGCCAGTCGACCCAGCGTGAACTGCGTGGCCACGCCCGCGACGAAGAACGAGGCCATGATGAAGCCGATGATCGTGGGCGTCCCGCCGCGGTGCTCGAGGAACAAAGGCAGCAGCGGAAGGCCCAGGGTCGCGCCCATCCACTGGATCGCCACGATGATGGTAAGACGACGCAGCGTCTGCTGAGGAGTGCTGTACGCCACGGCGACCACGCTAGTGCCGCGGTCTTCGACTTCTCAGGCGACGTGCTCTAGACGGTGCCGCACTCGAAGAGGATCAGGACACCCAGCGCGAAGTACACCCAAGGGGTGAGGCCCGCGGCGTGCTCGTCACCCCACTTGACGATTCTGGGATGGAGGGTCAGGGCCTGCGCGCTGACGACGAAGAGCGCCTCGCACAGGACGAAGGTGAGTACGGTGACCACCGAGTGCACCACGCCACTGGCGCGAAGGAGGGGGATCCACACCGCGAGATTGTCCCCTCCGAGGGCCAACGTGAGCGTGAACGTCGTGATCGCACCACGGCGGAACTGCTCGCGCGCGGGTTCGGCGCGGTGGCGCCATGCGTGCCAGCCAAGCGCCCAGGGAGCGATGGCGAGTAGGCCGACCCACGGCAGGGGGATCGGGGCCAAGAGCGAGCCGACGCCCCCGGCGAGCACCATGAGTGTGGCGACGCCGAGCGCCTGGGCCCAGCCGACCCGTCGGTAACGACTCCGATCGGTGACGACCAACTGCGCCGCGAACGCGAAGAAGTTGTCGAACATCGTTCCGAAGAATGCGAGGGCGGCCACGACGACGACACCGGGAATCGTGTGCACGCGCCGACCTTACCTGACGGTAGAAGATGTCCTTAAACAGGCAAGATAGGCTGGCATTGATGACGATTCGCCACGTATTGCCCCCGACCGCCGAGCAGCTCGAAGCCGCCCGGCGCGTCATCGGGGACCATCTGGTCCCCACGCCGACGGTGACGATTTCGCTGCGCGGTCGACCGGTCTTGGCGAAGTTGGAGAGTCTGCAGCCCACCGGCTCATTCAAGGTTCGAGGGGCACTCGCGGCCATTGACGCCGCGCGACGCGAGGATCCCAGTGGTGCCGTCATCACGGCCTCGGCGGGCAACCACGGCCTCGGCATCGCCCACGCCTCGATGGTCCTCGGCGTGCGCGCCACGGTCGTCGTGCCCGCGAACGCGTCGGAAGCCAAGGTGAACAAGCTTCGCGACTACGACATCGAGCTCATCCAGCACGGCTCGTCGTTCGACGACGCGCAGGCCCACGGTCTCGAGCTCGCCGCAGCGCGTTCGATCCGCTTCATCTCGCCCTTCAACGACACCAACGTGATCGCCGGCCAGGCGACGGTCTTCGACGAGATCCTGCTCCAGGCCCCCGAGATCGAGCACCTCGTGGTATCGGTCGGCGGCGGAGGATTGCTCTCGGGCATTCTGATGTCGCGCGACGAGCACGGGCGCACGGACATTCGCGTCACGGGCGTGCAGCCCACGGAGAGTGCGGCGCTGTACCACGTGCTGCGCGGCGCCACGATGGACCAGGTCGTCCACCATGCGACGATCGCCGACGGACTGGCCGGAGGCGGTGACGAAGGGGCGATCACCAACGAGTTGATAGCTCGCCACAATGTGCCGCTGGTGCTGGTGCCCGAGATCGAGATCCGCCGCGCGGTGCGAGAGGTGCTGGAGAACAACGGACTGGTGATGGAGGGATCGGCCACCGCTTCGTATGCGGCGATCACCGGCAACCTGGTCGACGACACGACCTCTCGCATCGGCTTCGTATCGAGCGGACGCAACATATCGCACGAACTGCTCATCGAACTTCTGCAGGAACCCCCAGCCTAGGGCCGACGTGCCGACCGATTTTGGGCGAACGGTAGGGTGGTTGTATGGCAGTGTCCAAACGAACTGGGGCGACGCTGCTCGCGGTCGTCGCGTTGGGGCTTTCGGTGACCGGCGTCGTGCTCGCCGCGACCGACTCGAATCCTGGCGGCAGCTCGAAGGACCCATTCGTCCTGAACGGCTATCCACCCCGGTCGGCCAACATCCTCCTGACGGTGTCGACGGGACAGCCCTACAAGTTGTCAGCCAACGTCAACATGGACTTCACCACCAACAGGGTGGACGCGACGGTGCAGTTCCCACTGGTCTTCACGATGGCCTCCGTCGATCTCCGTCTTGTCGACAAGCATCTCTACGTCGGCTCGGCCGCGGCCTCTTCGGGATCGTGGTTCTCCCTGCCGATGAAGCAGCCGGCGCTCTTTGGACTCGCCCTCGAGATGACCAAGCCCGACATCGCACTCATCAGCGGTTTCGGCCACGAGACCAAGACCAAGAGCGGCTACATCACGACGTACGACTTCACGCGCGACAACGTGGCGGTCTCCAATCCCCTCGGCCCGACGACGGCGTCGATCGGGGTCGGTTCACTGGACTGGAGCATCAGCACGGGCAGCCAGGGCGAGGTGACCCAGAGCACGATCACGGTGAGGTTGGGCCATAGGACCACGACGATCAGCGCGGTCGTGCTTTCGTACAACCATTCGGGACCTATCAGCGCGCCGCCCGCCGACAAGGTGCACCCGATCGACAAGTCGCGGATCAAGAAACTGCTCGGTTCGGCGTCGATCTCGTCGATTGTGCTGCCGCAGAATCTGTTCTCGCTCGGCCAGGTGCACCTCAACTAGGTTGAGCGCAATGGAGTCGACTCGTCCGGAACCACGATGGCCGGCCTCGGTGGCGCTGCTCGCCTGCGCCGCCCTCTACGTCGTGTTGCCCAGCCGACTCGTCGTGGGCCCCCGTTGGCTGCTGCCGATTCTCATCGCGTTGCCCCTGATCCCGCTGTCGGCGACCAAGCATCGCCATCCGAACGAGTCGCCGTGGGTGCGCCAACTCACGATCGCGCTCATCGCGTTGATCACCGCAGTCAACGTCGTCTCGATGGCCCTCCTCGTCCACCACCTCCTCAGGTCGAACGTGACCCAGGGGCGCAATCTCATCTACGCGGCGGTCGCGGTCTGGCTGACCAACGTCATCGTCTACGGACTTTGGTACTGGGAGATCGATCGCGGCGGGCCGCACCGGCGCGCCGGAGGGGGGCTTGAATACCCCGACATCCAGTTCCCCCAGATGGAGAATCCGACGTTGGCCCCGCCCGATTGGCATCCGCGCTTCTTCGACTACCTCTACACGTCCTTCGCCAACGGCACCAGCTTCGCGCCCGCCGACGCGATGCCGCTGACGCTCCGAGTGAAGGCCCTCTTCGCTGGCGAATCGCTGGTCTCGCTGGTGACGATTGCCGTGGTGGCGGCCCGCGCCGTCAACATCCTGCGTTAGGGCGGAAACTGATTGAACAGGCGGTCGAGCCAATGGCTGGCCCGACTCTCCTTGCCACGACGTACCTCCAGCCGGTCCGCCCAGGTGGCGAGACCTAGCCCGACGTTGATCCCAACCCAGCGCAGCGGTTCGAACTCCCAACGCTTGTTGCGGTGTTGGACGAACGACAGGCGGGTGTGGGCGGTCTCGACGTCGGGCGCGGTCAGCAGATCGGCGAGGGCGTTGGCGGCCACGAAGCTGAGCACGACGCCGTCACCGGTGTAGCCACCCGCCGAGGCCATGCCGGTCTCGAAGTCGACGGACACCGAGGGCATGAGGTCGCGCGTCATCGCGAGTGGTCCGCCCCACTGATGCGTGATGGAACCCTCGAGCGTCGGGAAGAGTTCTCGAAGGGTCGATTCGAGCTTCGCAAAGACCTTAGGGTTCGAGTCGAAGCGCTCCTCCACCGTGGAACCGAAGTGGTAGGGCGAGCCTCGTCCACCGAACGCGATGCGGTCGTCGCTCGTGCGCTGGCCGTAGATGACCAGGTGGCGGTCGTCGGCGAAGGTCTCGTTGCCGGCAAAGCCGAACCGGTCCCAGAACGAGTTCGACTGGGATTCGGTGGCGACCATCAGCGAGTAGATCGGCGCCACCGCGCGACGCTGGCCCGCCAGGGTGGGGGTGAAGCCCTCGGTTGCTCGCACCACGTAGTCGGCGTGCACGCTGGCCCCGATGGTGATCACCTCGGGCTGTCGTCCGCGACCGCCGGGGACGATTCGCGCGACCGGGGTGCCTTCGTAGATCGAGACCCCGAGCCGTTCGACCACGTCGCTGAGTCCTCGAACCAGCTTGGCGGGGTTCAGTCGAGCGCAGTGCGGCGAGAAGGTCGCCCCCAGCGCCTTGTCGAGGAACCCGTGGTCGCGCATCGCGCCGTCGTCGAGCCAGTCGAGGTCTTCGGGGCTGACGCCGAACTCGCGAGAGGCCGATACGCCTGCCTTGAGTCGCGCGGCTTGGATCTCGCTGCGCGCGAAGGTCATCGTGCCGCCGTGCACGAAGTCAGCGCCGATGGCGTCCTCGCCGATCGAGCGTCCGAGGTCGCCAACGGCCCCTTGCAGCACGTGGCGCTGGTGGGTGAAGGTCTCGATGCCGAAGCGTCCGACGACCGCTTGGTCACTCAGCGGGAACAGGCCCGACGCCCAGCCCCCGTTTCGCCCCGACGCCCCGTAGCCGCAGACGGACTTCTCGAGAATCGCGATGCGCAGTTGCGGATCGCGTCGCTTGAGTTCGCGAGCCGTCCACAGCCCTGTGAAGCCGCCGCCGACGATCGCGACGTCGACGTCGAGATGGCGCTGCAGCGGTGGTCGAGCCGTGACCGGTCGTCCGAGCGTCGACCACCACAACGACCGTGGTGGCTCCACTAGGCGAAGAGCTTGGCCGCTCCGGTGAAGACCTCGCGCATGGTGCCGACCATGAAGTCGATGTCGTCACGGGTGGAGATCAGTGGTGGGGCCAACTGCACGACCGGGTCGCCACGGTCGTCCGAGCGGCAGATGAGTCCTCGACGGAACATCTCGGGCGAGACGTAACCGCGCAGCAGACGTTCGGCGTCTTCGCCGGCCCACGTCTCCTTGGTCTCCTGGTTCTTCACCAGTTCGACGCCCCAGAAGTAACCCGCGCCTCGGACGTCGCCCACGATCGGTATCTCCTTCAGGCTCAGCAGGCTCTGGCGGAAGTACTCCTCATTGGCGAGAACGTTCTCGAGCACCTTCTCGTTCTCCATGATCTCGATGCTCTTGAGTGCAACGGCGCACGCCACGGGGTGACCTGACCAGGTGAAGCCGTGCGAGAACGACGCGTCACCGTGCTGGAACGGCTCGGCCAGACGGTCCGAGACGATCATCGCACCGAGCGGGGCGTAGCCCGAGGTGATGCCCTTGGCACAGGTGATGATGTCGGGGACGTAGTCGAACTTCTGTCCTCCGAACCAGGTTCCGAGACGACCAAAGGCGCAAATCACATCGTCCGAGACCAGGATGACGCCGTAGCGGTCGCAGATCTCACGAACCGCCTGCCAGTAGCCCGGCGGGGGAGTGAAGCAGCCGCCGGCGTTCTGTACCGGCTCGAGGAACACCGCGGCGACCGTCTCGGGCCCCTCGCGCAGAATCGCCTCCTCGATCTGGTGGGCTTGCCACAGTCCGAAGGCCTCGTAGTCGTCGGCGAATCGCTCCGCACGGTAGAAGTTCACCGCGGGGACCTTCACGGCTCCCGGCACGAGCGGCTCGAACGGCTTGCGGTAGCCCTCGAGCGAGGTGATCGTCAGCGCGCCCAACGTCGTGCCGTGATAGGCGACCGCACGGCTGATGACCTTGTAGCGGTCGGTGTCGCCGCGCATCTTGTGGTACTGACGTGCGAGTTTCCAGGCGCTCTCAACCGCCTCGCCACCACCGGACGTGAAGAACACGCGGTTGAGGTCTCCGGGGGTCAGGCTCGCGATCTTCTCGGCCAGTTCGATCGCCTTGGGGTGGGCGTAGGTCCACAGGGGGAAGAAGGCCAGCTTGGTCATCTGCTCGGCCGCTGCTGCTGCGATGTCCGCACGACCGTGACCGAGCATGTTGGTGAACAGACCCGAAAGGCCGTCGAAGTATTTGGCGCCGTTGGCGTCGTGCACGAACGCGCCCTCGCCACGCACCATGATCGGGATCTCGTTGTGCTCGTCGTAGGCACCCATGCGCGACATCTGGAGCCACAGATTGCGCCGTGCGCGCTCCGAGTAGTCGTGACTGGCGTGTTTCTCGTCCTTGAACTCGACTCCGTCGCTGATAATTTCGTGAATCGTCATTTCGCCCCCCAGGCGTAGGTCTGCTTCGATAGCTTCAAATACAGAAAAGTCTCTACTTCGGTCACACCAGGAATACTCCGAATCGAGTCATTCAACAGATGTACTAATGCGTCGTCATCAACCGCGATCAACTCGGCGATGATGTCGAAGCTGCCCGCGGTCATGACCACGTAGTTGGCCTCTTCGATCGCCGCAATCTTGTCGGCCACCAGGCGAACGTCACCTTGCACCCGGATGCCGATCAAGGCCTCGCGGCCGTATCCCAGTTGCAGCGGATCAGTGATCGCCACGATCTGCATGACGCCCGAGTCCTTGAGTCGTTGCACGCGCCGACGCACGGCCGCTTCCGAGAGCCCAACCTGCTGGGCGATCGCGCCGTAGGCGCGTCGTCCGTCACGCTGCAACTCGCTGATGATCTGGCGGTCGATCGTGTCGAGGCCGTTCGGAGCGGAGGAGAGGAGCTCGAGGTTCGATCGCTCGACGCTCTTCTGACTCTTGGATTGAGGTTTGTGGACTGGCATTGTTTGCTCCCGGCTCGGTGGCCCGAAGGCTCCGTGACTGCGGATAGAGACAGTATAGAGGCATTTGACGACGGATAGCGTCGTTATTCTTTCCTCCAGGGACGTATTTCTGCTTCCCAGGTTGCGGAGCCCTAGCAATGTCTGGCAGATTGAAGCGTGGCGAGGCCGCCACGCCCGGAGACCGCGACGCCGTCAGGCAGCGAGACGACCTCACTGAACCGGCATCGACGCCGCGACTGGTGGCGAGGGTGCCCCACCCAAGGGGAGGATCGACAAGGTCGTGCAGAACGCCGGCGTGTCCCTCGAACGCGGACTTGCTGACGCTGAGGAACCACATGAGGGGCACAACTTCTCGTCTCACACGCCGGTCGCTTCACGGACCGAAACCTGGGAAGAGACCATGGTCCGCAATCCACCCATGCGGAGCAGGTCGGTTTCGATGCACGGGACTCTGTGCGGCCACGCGACCACTTTGTCGGTCGCGATAAAGTCCGCGCTCCGCCGTGAACCGAGGAAGACAGACCCCGGCTTCGCGAACGATCAAGAGAGGTCTGCCACGTGTCGCCCGGGCTCGAGACCTCGACCCTTCGCGGGCAATTCACTTTGCCGGCGCGCTGAATTAGGGATATGTTGAATGGAAACGCGCATCGCTGCTGACCTGCCAGGTTCCAGAACCGTGATGCGCACAAGAGTCAGGCACAACATGAACCACTATGCAGTAGTAAATCCGGCAACTGGCGAATCAGTGAAGGACTACCCGACGATATCGGACGAACAACTCGGCGCCAAGATCACGGCTGCCAGCGGTGCTCATCGCGACTGGTCGCGTTCCACCAACACCGAGGATCGTGCAGCACTGATTCGACGCGTCGGCGAACTGCACACGGAACGACGCGACCATCTCGCCGAGATAATCGTCCGCGAGATGGGCAAGCCCGTCTCGCAGGCCCTCGGCGAGGTTGACTTCAGTGCGAGTATCTACGGCTACTACGCCGATAATGCCGTTGATCTGATGAAGGACGAACCGATCAAACTCCTCGCAGGAGAGGGTTCGGCGTTCATCCGCCGCAATTCGTTGGGCGTGCTCCTCGGCATAATGCCATGGAACTTCCCGTACTACCAGGTCGCACGCTTCGCTGGTCCGAATCTCGTCGTCGGCAACACCATTCTGCTCAAGCACGCATCGCAGTGCCCCGAGTCGGCCGAAGCCATGGAGCAGATCTTCCGTGATGCGGGATTCCCCGACGGCGCGTATGTCAACATCTACGCGACCAACGAACAGATCGCTTCGGTGATCGCCGATCCACGCGTCCAGGGCGTTTCTCTCACCGGTTCCGAGGGCGCAGGTGCCGCTGTCGCGGAGATCGCCGGACGCCATTTGAAGAAGGTCGTTCTCGAACTCGGCGGCTCGGATCCCTTCATCCTTCTCGGCACTGACGACCTCGACGCAACTGTTGACGCAGCGGTAGCAAGTCGTCTGGACAACAGTGGACAGTCCTGCAATGCCGCGAAGCGGTTCATCGTCATTGATGAGCTCTACCAGCCGTTTCTCGAGAAGTTCACAGCCGCGATGGCCGCGGTGAAGCCAAGCGACCCAACGTCGACGGACACCGTTCTCGGTCCGCTCTCCTCGGTGGGCGCCGCCGACTGGCTGCAGGAGCAGCTTGACCGTGCAGTCGCCCAGGGCGCTCGGGTACTGACGGGTGGCGATCGAACAGGCACGTTCTTCGCGTCTACCATTCTCGTCGACGTGACGCGCGATAATGACGCCTTCCACGAGGAATTCTTCGGACCCGTCGCCGCCGTCTATCGGGTTGGCTCGGAAGACGAGGCGATCGACCTGGCCAACGACACGCCGTTTGGTCTGGGTTCGTACTTGTTCACCAACGACTCCGAGCAGGCGCTGCGGGTCGCCGATCGAATCGAGGCAGGAATGGTGTTCGTGAACCTCGTCGGCGCCGATGGCGCCGAGCTCCCCTTCGGTGGCATCAAGCGCTCGGGTTCGGGCCGCGAACTGGGCCGCTTCGGCGCGGATGAGTTCGTCAACAAGAAGATGATCCGTATTGGCTGAACGGTTGGGGTCGCGTGATACCCGTGGCAAGGGCTACCGGTCCGGTGATGGCCATGACGGGAGAGGCCGGCTACGGCGCGGTCAAGGCCGGCAAGGTCGGACGTGCCCGAGCGCTCGCCGATGACTCGGCGTCTCACGGGGCTGGCGTGAACGCGGTCGCGCCAGGCGGGATTCGAACCGGCTCTCAGGCACCCTTCGAGCACGAGTAGGGCCAGCGCGAACCAACGCGACCAGGTGCACGGTCCGCGCAAGTAGCGGCCCCGGCGATTCGTGGGCCGGGTCCACTCGGGACGTCATGGGTGACTGGCCAGTGTTTCGTGCCCGACGCAGGAAACTCGGTTGCCGGGGAGCGGGGTTAAGGTCGATATGGGTGATTGGGGGGTCGAAATGCAGATGGGCAGGCGTCGAGAGCGAGGTCGATCTGAGTTCACCGCTGCGCTGCTGGAGTTCAGGCGCGTGACGAAGTTCCAGCGTGAACGTGGCTTAGGCTTCCTGCGATGAGCGGCCAGTCAGCGTTGCGCGATGAATCGGAGCTGAATTCAGGACGCGTCGCGACGGCCGACACCTCGAAGACCGCCGATGTTCGCTTCGAACACGTGACGAAGCGTTTTGGTGACGCCAACGCCGTTGACGATCTCAATCTCGAAGTCCGTGCCGGAGAGTTCTTCAGTCTTCTCGGCCCCTCGGGCTGTGGCAAGACGACATCGCTGCGAATGTTGGGCGGCTTCGAGGAGCCCACTGCAGGTCGTATCTTCATTGGCGGCCAGGACGTCACGGACCTGGCTCCGTATCGGCGCAACGTCAACACGGTGTTCCAGTCCTACGCCCTCTTTCCACACCTCGACGTCTTCGAGAACGTCGCCTTCGGGTTGCGACGCCAGCACGTGGCCAAGGTTGAAGTGAAGCGACGGGTTGGCGAGATGCTCGAGATGGTGGACCTGCCGAACTTCGAACGTCGTCAACCGTCGCAGCTGTCCGGTGGACAGCAGCAACGGGTCGCCTTGGCCCGGGCCCTCGTCAATCAACCTCGGCTGTTGCTGCTCGACGAGCCCATGTCGGCACTCGACGCCAAGTTGCGTCGTCAGATGCAGGTGGAACTCAAGCGGATCCAGAGCCAGGTCGGTATCACATTCATCTACGTCACCCACGACCAGGAAGAGGCGATGACGATGTCGGACCGCCTGGCCGTAATGTGGCACGGCAAGATCGAGGGGATGGGCTCACCCAAGGACGTTTACGACAATCCGACCTCGGAGTTCGTCGCGACGTTCCTCGGAGCATCCAATCTCCTGAGCGGGGAGATCGTCAGGACCGAGGGAGGCATGGTCTCGGTCGCGACGTCGGGCGGCGTCGAGATTCGCGTGCCCACGAGCCGGGTGCCAGACCTCAATTCGAGTGCGGTCAAGGTCGGCGTGCGTCCCGAGAAGATCGATCTGGCGCCCGAGGGCAGCTCGCCGACAGCCGGATGCAACTCGCTGCGCGGGCGCGTACGCGTCTCGACGTTCACCGGCGTCGGCAATCAGTACATCGTCGAGACAGAGTCCGGCGTCGAGGTCACCGTGTACGCACAGAACCTCGGTTCGCAGTTCGCGCCCCGCAGTGGCGACAACGTGGTGCTGATGTGGCCCGAGGAGCACACCTTCACCGTCAGGCCGCTCGGCGAGAAGACCGAGATCAACGAATTGGAAGGGGATTAGCAATGTCAGAGGAGATCCAGGGCACCGGGGCCCCCGAGGGCGTCGACCCGTCATTCTGGAGGGGCCTGACCCAGCCACGAGTCTCGCGACGCGATGTGCTTCGGATCGCGGGACTGGGGGCGGGCACATCGATCATGATGGCGGGAGGCGGCGCGGCGTTCGCTTCGTCGTTGCCCAACGCGAAGGTCGGGACCAAGACCTGGTGGGCGAAGCAGAAGCTCCACCACAAGCTCAATTTCGCCAACTGGCCCTTGTACATCGACGTCGTGGGCAGCAAGCACCCTTCGCTCGACCACTTCACCCAGACGACTGGCGTCAAGGTCAACTACATCGAGGCAATCCAGGACGACGCCTCCTTCTACTCCAAGATACGTCCGTCACTGGCGGCGGGCCAGTCGACTGGCTACGACCTCATCGTCATGACGAACAACAATCCGGAGTTGGGCTACTTGATGGACTTGGGCTGGCTCGTGCCTCTCGACCATTCGAAGATGGCCAACTTCGACAAGTACGCCGGACCGCTGGTGAAGAGTCCGTCATGGGACCCGGGCAACAAGTACTCGATGGCGTGGCAGTCAGGATGGACCGCCGTGGGCTACAACTCCCAGGTGGTGAAGAACCCCGGTGACAGCATCGGCATCCTCTTCAGCAAGAAGTACAAGGGGCAGGTCGGCATGTTGGCCGACCCCTTCGAGCTGGGCTGCGCCGGCTTGCTCGCGATCGGGGTTGAACCGGCGAAGTCAACCGAGTCCGACTGGGCCAAGGCGGCCAAGAAGCTCAAGCAGCAGAAGAGCGATGGCATCGTCGTGGCGTACTACGACCAGAGCTACATCGCGCACCTGAAGAATGGCGACGTCAACGTCTGTCAGGCGTACTCGGGCGACATCTTCCAGGCCAATCTCACCAGCAAGTTCAAGAAGTTGAAGCTGCTGTTGCCCCACGAGGGGGCGATGCTTTGGACCGACAACATGGCGATCCCGCTCTACGCGCAAAATCCGAGGGATGCCATGACGCTCATGGACTTCTTCTACAGCCCCCAGACCCAGGCGGTCGTCGAGTACTACGACGACTACGTTTGCCCGGTGCCCGCCGCCAAGCAACAGCTGCTCCACCCGACGGGCTGGGCGGTGCAGGCGCTGAAGAAGCTGGCGCCCGAGATCGGCCTGCCCACGTCGGTGACCGCGAACTCGCCGCTCGTCTTTCCCGACGCGGCGGCCACCAAGGTCACCCGCCCCTACTACAACTTCAAGAATCAAGCGGAGATCAATGCGTGGAACGGACTGTTCCTGCCGATAGTCCAGGGGGCGTGACCGAGCCGCGCTCGCGCGGAGGATGGGGCAAGAGGCTCGCACCATATCTCCTGAGCCTGCCGGCCGGGCTATGGCTGCTGCTGCTCTTCATCGTGCCGCTCGGCGCGATGTTGGTCATGTCTCTGGAGACGTGCAGCCCCGCGACGGGCGCGTGCGTGATGACGTGGCACTGGGGCGAGTTGCCGAGCGTGGTCAGCCTCTACAGGGCGCAGTTTCTCACGAGCTTCTACTTCGCCGCCGCGGCGACGCTGGCCGACCTGGTGATCTCGTTCCCCATCGCGTACTGGATCGCCTTCCACGGGGGGCGACGCAAGAACTTCTTCCTCTTGATGCTGCTCGTGCCGTTCTTCGTCTCGTTCATCATCCGCACCATCGTGTGGGAGTTCGTGCTCTCGAACAACGGCGTGGTGCTGCACACCTTGAAGAACTTCCATCTGTTGCCCCACGGCTTCCACGTGCTGGGCACCGGCTTCGCGGTGGTGGCGGGCCTCGCGTATAACTACCTGCCGTTCACCGCACTGCCGCTTTACGTGGCGCTCGAGCGCATCGACTATCGGATCCTCGAGGCCGCCTACGACCTCTACGCCACGCGTCGCGCGGGCTTCTTGCGCGTCATCCTTCCCCTGACGGTGCCGGGAATCTTCGCGGCGTTCCTGCTCACCTTCATCCCGGCCTTCGGCGACTACGTGAACCAGGAGATCCTCGGAGGCACGGCGAACACCATGGTCGGCACGGTCGTGCAGAACCAGTTCCTGGTCAACCTCGACTACGCCGGCGGCGCGTCGCTCTCGGCGGTGCTGCTCGCGATCTCGCTCGTCGGGATATTCCTCTACGCCCGGCTCTTGGGCTCACGCACGATTGAGCAGTACCTATGAGCGTGCTCGGCGACCCGCAGGCTTCGACGGCGACGGTGCAGGCGGCCCCCCCGAGCGCTCACAAGAGGCGGCGTCACTGGGGCCGGGCCGTGCTTCCGACGTACTCGTGGCTGGTCATTGCCTACCTGGTGTTCCCCATCGCGATCATGATCATGTACAGCTTCAACAAGGTGGTCGGCGGTCAACCGCTCGTGAGCTTCTCGTGGAACGGCTTCACCACGGAGTGGTACCAGAAGTGGAGCAGCGTGCCCGGCCTGACCTCGGCGTTCTGGTTGTCGATCCGGCTGGCAGTCGTGGCGACCATAGTCGCGACCATCCTCGGGACGCTGCTCGCCGTGGCGCTGGTGCGCTACCACCCGCCACGCTTCCGCGGCAAGACGGTGGTCGAGCAGGTGCTGTTCTTGAACATCGCGGCACCCGAGATTGTGATGGGCGCCTCGCTGCTCGGGCTGTTCGTCACGCTCAACATCAACCGGGGATTCCTCACCCTCGTGCTCGCTCACGTGATGTTCTCCATCGCGTACGTCACCGTGACAGTTCGAGCGCGCATGGCCGGATTCGATCGCGCGCTCGAGGAGGCGGCGTACGACCTGGGCGCGACCCCGTTGGTGACCTTCATGCGCGTGACCCTGCCGTTGATCATGCCCGGGGTGCTGGCCGGGGCGTTGATGGCCTTCGCACTCTCCATCGACGACTTCGTCACCTCGAACTTCCTGAGCGGAACGAGCGTCCCCTTCCCGGTCTGGGTGTACGGAGCGACCAGGGTCGGCATCCCGCCACAGGTCTTTGTCTTCGGAGCCGCGATCTTCACGGTGGGTATAGGTTTTGCAGTGCTCAGTATTGTCATCTCGAAGAAGAAGGTCTAGGCAGTCCCCGACGCAACTCGGTGCGACGCGTCACCTCACGTGAAGTCTCAATGGAAGAAGGAAGTGGCACGATGATTATCGGCGTCCCGAAGGAAATCAAGACAGACGAGTATCGCGTGGCGCTGACGCCCGCGGGGGCTCGAGAGCTGACCGGTGCCGGACACAAGGTCCTCATCGAACGAGGCGCGGGCGTCGGATCGTCGATCGCCGACAGCGACTACGTCGCCAACGGTGCGACCATCGTCGACAACGCCGACGACGTCTGGGCCGAGAGTGAACTGGTGATGAAGGTCAAGGAACCGATCGCCCCCGAGTACCCCCGACTGGCGGCGCGAAAGAACCAGGTGCTCTTCACCTACCTGCACCTGGCCGCCTCGCGCGAGTGCACCGACGCCCTGGTCACGGGCAAGAACGTCGCGATCGCCTACGAGACGGTGCGGTTGGGCGACAACTCGCTCCCGCTCTTGACGCCGATGAGCGAGGTGGCCGGTCGGATGGCGCCCTTGATGGGCGCGCATCACCTCATGCGTCCCGGCGGCGGGCACGGGTCACTGATCAGTGGCGTGCCCGGCGTCTCGTCGTCGAACGTCGTGGTGATCGGGGCCGGCGTCTCGGGGCTCGCGGCCGCCACGATGGCGGTCGGTCTGCACGCCAACGTGAAGATCCTCGACCGCAACCTCGAACGACTGCGCCAGGTGGACATCCACTTCGACGGACGCGTCCAGACGATCGCCTCGTCGACCCTGACCCTCGAAGAGGCGTGCCTCGACGCCGACATCGTCATCGGCGCGGTGCTGGTGGTCGGGGCGAAGGCCCCCAAACTGGTCAGCAACGACCTGGTCGCTCGAATGCGTCCCGGCTCGGTGCTCGTGGACATCTCGGTCGACCAAGGCGGTTGCTTCGAGGCGACGCGGCCGACGACGCACTCGGATCCCGTCTTCGAGGTCAACGGGTCGATCTTCTACTGCGTGGCGAACATGCCCGGCGCCGTGCCGTACACGTCGACCTACGCGCTCGCGAACGCCACGTTGCCCTACGCGATGGAGCTCGCCCGACACGGCTGGCGCAAGGCCGTGCTGGCCGACGACGCGCTGGCCGAGGGCGTCAACGTGGTGGACGGCGCGGTCACCTACGGCCCCGTCGCCGACTCGCTCGGTCTCGACTTCAGTCCACTACGCTCGCTGCTGTAAAGATCGGAGACTCGTGAAGGGCTCATAGGGCGCGAACCGCCCCGTGAGTCCTTTTCGCGAATCGAACTCATTTTGGGGAGACCATGTCAGACGCTTCGGTAAGTCACGTCGTTCACGCCGAGATCCCGGATCCGCGTCGCTGGTTCGCGCTCTTCGTCATCGCGATCGCGGCCCTGATGGTGGTGTTGGACGCCTCGATCGTCAACATCGCCCTGCCCCACGCGGCGTTGCCCAAGGCCCTCGGGGGACTGGGGATCGCTCCGAAGAACTACCAGTGGGCCGTGACCGCCTACACGCTCACCTTCGGAGGCTTCCTGCTCCTCGGCGGTCGCATCGGTGACTACGTGGGTCGAAAGAGGGCCTTCCTGATCGGGCTCTTGGGTTTCGCCGGCGCGTCGCTGCTGGGAGGCTTCGCCCAGAACCAGCAGATGCTCTTTGGGGCCCGCGCGCTGCAAGGGGTCTTCGGCGCACTGCTCGCGCCAGCGTCGCTCTCGCTGATCTCGGTGACGTTCACCGACTCCAAAGAGCGCGCCAAGGCCTTCGGGGTCTTCGGCGCGCTGTCGGGCGTCGGAGCCGCCATCGGGTTGATCGCCGGCGGGCTGTTGACCCAGTACTTCTCGTGGCGCTGGTGCCTCTTCGTCAACACGCCGATGGCGATCGTCGCCTTCAGCCTCGCCGTGCCGAACATCCACGAATCAAAGGTCCACGGTCATCCGCACTACGACGTGCCCGGCGCGCTCACCGCGACGGCCGGGATGGTCAGCGTCGTTTACGGCGTCTCGCAGGCCTCGACCTACGGTTGGGGCTCGACCAGTGCCTGGCCCTTCATGGCGCTGGGCGCAGCGCTGTTGGCCGTCTTCTTCGTCATCGAGAGCCGCATCAAGACGCCGCTGCTGCCCCTGCGACTGATCGCCGACCGCGTGCGCGCGGGCGCCTACCTCTCGCAGATCTTCGTCGGGCTCGGCCTCTTCGGGATGTTCCTCTTCATGACCTTCTACTTCCAGAACGTCCACCAGTACTCGGCGGTGAAGTCCGGCCTCTTGTTCCTGCCCTTCTCGGTGGGCATCATCATCTCGGCCAGTGCGGCCAGCCAGTTGCTGCCCAAGGTCGGACCGCGCCCGCTCGCGACCGTCGGCTGCCTGATGGGCGCGGTCGGCCTGTCGATCCTCTCGCTCATCAAGCCGAACAGCTCCTACCTCGGCCACGTGATGCCGGCGATGATCGTGGCGAGCCTCGGACTGGGCATGGTCTTCGTGACGGTTTCTTCGACCGCTCTCTTCAACGTGAGGCCGGGTGACACCGGCGCCGCGTCAGCGGTTCTGCAGACCGCCCAGCAGCTCGGTGGGTCCTTCGGCGTGGCGATCCAGAACACCATCTTCGTCTCGAGCGCCACGGCGTACCTCGCGGGAACCATCCACCACCCGACGACCAAGGCCGCGGCAGTGACTCTGAGGAACGCGGCCAACGTGCACGGGTTCGACCAGGCGTTCCGGTTCGGAGCGCTGATGCTGCTCCTGGCCTCGATGAGCTTCTACTTCCTCGCGAACATCGACCGTCACCACCTCGGCCAGCACGACGAGGCGCCGGTCCCCGTCCACTAGACGACGAGGAAGGGGCAGTGCCGACAGCCGCTGCGACAGCACGTCCCACGGGCCAGGTGCGTCGCCACGGTCAAGACCATGAGGCCGGTCGAAGGATCGCGGTAGCACGACTGTCCGAGCGCCACGGCCTCTTCGTGGGCGCGAATGATGTCGCCGTAGTCCGCCCGCGACGGGTCGCAGCGACTGGGGTGGGGGCGGGGGACCTCGGAGTTCACTGAAGCCAACGAGGCGTCACTCGTCGACGCACAAGACGACCTTGCCGAACTTGCCCGGACGGCTGAAGTACTCGTAGGCGGCCTCGGCGTCGGTGAGGTCGAACGCGGAAGCGATCGGGACGCGCAGTTCGCCCGTGGTCCATCGCGGCACGAGCGCCTGATTGACGAGCGCGGCGATGTCGGCCTTCTCTTCTCGCGACCTCGAGCGCAGCGTCGAGCCGCTCAGCGAGGCGCGCATCGCCATGATGAGACGAAGGTCGATCTCCACGCGGCCGCCGCCGCCGACGCCGATCACCACGACGCGCGCGAACGGCGCGAGCACGTGTTGGGCGAAGCCGAGGTGCGCCGCGCCCACGAGCTCGAGCACCGCGTCCACTCGCTCGATGGTCGATACCTGGTCGATCGTGACGGTCTGGTCGGCGCCGAGACCGAGGAGCTGCTCGTGGTGCTCGCTCGTGCGGGTGACCGCGGTGACGTGGGCGCCGAGAGCGTGGGCGATCTGCACGGCCGCGACGCCGACGCCACCCGAGGCGCCCGAGATCAGCACCCGCTCGTCCTCTCGCACCCGAGCCTGCGTGACGAGCGCGTCGTAGGCGGTCGTGAAGGCCTCGGCGAATCCACCGGCCTCGTCCCAGCTGACGTGGTCGGGGATGAAGATCAGGTGCTCGGCGGGCACCGCGCAGTGCGAGGCCTGGGCGCCGCCGCCGACGATGGCGCAGACTCGCCGGCCGAGGAGCGGCTCGTGGACCCGGTCGCCGACGGCGCTGACGACGCCGGCCATTTCGAGGCCCGGGATGTCCGCCGGCCAGCCCGGCGGCGCCGGGTAGAGCCCCTGGAGCTGCAAGAGGTCCGCGGCGTTGACGCCGGCGCCCCTCACCGCCACCACGACGTCGTGGGGGCCCGGTTCGGGGATGGGCCGCTCGGTGACTTCGAGGGCCCCGTCATGGATCACTACGGCCAACATGGAGTAGAGCCTACGGCGGTGGCGCTCGAACGCTCAGCCGTTAAGGTCTCGGGATGACCCTCTACGACATCCCATTGCACACCCTGAGCGGCGACGACGGTTCGCTGGCGCCGTTCGCTGGAAAGACCGTGCTGGTCGTCAACGTCGCCTCGAAGTGCGGCCTGACCCCCCAGTACGCGGGACTGGAGGAGCTCCAGAAGAAGTACGCCGAACGTGGCTTCAGCGTCGTGGGCTTCCCCTGCAATCAGTTCCTCGGCCAAGAGCCCGGCACGGCCGAGGAGATCCAGACCTTCTGCTCGACGACCTATGGCGTGACCTTCCCGCTCTTCGAGAAGATCGAGGTGAACGGCGACCACCGTCACCCGCTCTACGAGGAACTTACCCAGGTGGCCGACGTCGACGGGTACTCGGGCGACATCCGGTGGAACTTCGAGAAGTTCCTTCTTGCCCCCGATGGCTCGGTGCAGCGCTTCGCGCCGCAGGTGGAGCCCGACGACCCGGCCCTCGTCGCCGCGATCGAAGCAGCCCTGAGCTAACCGGCCCCGATGGTGCGGTGCAGCCGCACGTAGGTGGGTGCGAAGCCGTAGTGGAGCCAGTGTCGCTGGGCCCGCCGGTTGGTCACGCGCCAGTTGGTCTCGACGTAGGAGAACCCGGCGCCGTACGCCTCTGCGAGCGCGTGGTCGACCAAGGCCGTGGCGATACCGCGACGCCGGTGTTCGCCGAGCACGGTCACGGCACTCAAGTGGAGGGTGGCGTCGAACGATCCGCGGCGCGCCGGCAGGGGAAAGGTGATGCACTGGGCGACGCCGCGCCCGTCGTGCTCGACGACGTAGTGGTGCACTTCGGGGTCGGCGAGCGTCGCGCGGAAGTCGTCGCGCGTCGACAGGTCGTGTCGTGTGATCGAGAAGCTGGGCCCGAGCCGCTGAGCGGCGTCCAACTCCTTGTCGAGTGCCAGCGCGAGCTCGACGTCATCGAGGCCGCCGCGGCGCACGGCGTAGCCCTGGGGCAGCGCGTGCATCAGGGGCCGCGGAAGAGTGAGCACGCCGCGCAGGTGCATGCGTGCGAAGCCCAGTTCGTACCACGGCTGAGTGGAGGGGGGCTCGTCGAGCGTCCACACGTAGTGCTCGAGCGCCCCGGCGTCGATCCACGACGCGCCGGCCCGACTGTAGAGATCGCTCAAGATCTCGACGTCGTCGAAGGAGGCACCGTCGGGTCCGACCCACACCCCGTTGCCGCACGACTCGTTCTCGAGCAGTGCGCCGTAGAGGTGCCCGACAATCTGTCCGCGCTCGTCGGCCACCCATGTCGCGGCCGTGGCCCGGCGAAGCGCATCGGCCAACAACTCTGGTGAAATCACTGGGTTGACGAGCGGCTGGTGCGACGCGTCAGCAGCGAGGTGTGCCTGGATTCGCTCGACGACGCCGTCGACGTCACTCGGTTCAAGCGGTCGCACCGTGGTCACGGGGAAACCGTAGTTGATGAGGTGTGCCAGAGTTGCGGGGTGACTTTACGAGCGACGTTGTTCGACATGGACGGGCTGCTGTTCGACACTGAGGTCCTCTGGCACAAGGCTGAGGTCGAGATCTTCGGTGGACTGGGCGTCCCCCTCGACGAAGCGAGGGACCGCTCCACCAAGGGGATGTACGTCGACGAGGTGGTGGAGTACTGGGGCTCGCGGTACCCCTGGAACGGACCGACGCGCCCCGAGGTCGTCACGATGCTGCTGGCGCGCGTCGGTGAACTGGTGGAGCTCGAGGGACGGCTCATGCCCGGGGCGCTGCGCGCGCTCGACCTGGCGAGCGAGCGCGGACCCATCGCGCTGGCGAGCTCGACGCCGCTGCAGTTGATCCATCGTTGCCTCGATCACTTCGAGCTGCGTGAGCGGTTCGCCTCCGTGCACTCGGCGGAGTTCGAGCCCTTCGGCAAGCCTCATCCGGGAGTGTTCCTGACCGCTGCGGCGTCACTCAACGTCGCCCCCCAGCGGTGCCTCGTGTTCGAGGACTCGGCGGCCGGCGTGCTGGCGGCCAAGGCCGGCAGCATGACCGTCGTGGCCGTGCCCACGCCAGACGACCGGGCGCAGCCGGCCTTCGTGCTCGCCGACCTCGTGCTTGATTCGCTCGAACAGCTTTCGCCAGACTGGCTTGACGGGCAGTTTGCCTAGAGGGCCTTCGTGAATCGGTGAGAGTCGCGATGCGTGAAGGCGCCCGGCGGGAACTCTTCGACCGGAGTCCACCCGGTCGTCACGTAGAGGGCCAGCGCCTCGGGTTGGGCGGGGCCCGTCTCAAGGTAGAGCCGCTCGTAACCCAATTGGTGAGCGCGGGTCTCGATCGCTGACATCAGGTCAGTGGCGACGCCACCGCGGCGCAGGTCCGGACGCACCCAGAGCCGCTTGACCTCGCCGAGACGCTGCGCCGGGTCGCCTATCGGGCGCACGCCCACGCCGCCCGCCGGGTGGCCGTCGACGCGTGCGACGATGAAGAGCCCGAGCGGCGGCATCAACTCGTCGAGCGTCATGCGCGGGGCGTCGTCGTGCTTGCCGTAGCGGCGATTGAGTTCGTCGACGGCGGCGTGGAAGACGCTCAGCGCACCGCTCGTGTCGATCGGTTCATCATTGATGGTCGTCGACGGCACCCCACCAGAGTACGGCTCGGTCTCCGCCGATCCGCGGGTTCACTACCATTGGAGGACGCATCAAAGGAGACCAGTGTTTCGCCCCGTCAGCGCCGAACTTGACTTTGTGGCCATCGAGGAGGCCGAACTGGCCCGCTGGAAGGCCAATGACGTCTTCGCCCGCTCGATGAAGCTGCGCGAGGGCGCCGAGCCGTGGGTCTTCTATGAGGGCCCCCCGACCGCCAACGGCAAGCCTGGCCTGCACCACGTATGGGCTCGGGTCTACAAGGACCTCTTCTGTCGGTACCAGACCATGCAGGGCCGCTACGTGGCGCGTCGTGCGGGGTGGGACACCCATGGCCTGCCCGTTGAGGTCCAGGTCGAGAAGCAACTGGGAATCTCGGGCAAGCGCGCGATCGTCGAGCAGGTCGGGGTTGAGGAGTTCACCCGGTTGTGCCGCGAATCGGTGTTGACCTACGTGGGCGAGTTCGAGCGCCTGACCGAGCGGATCGGCTACTGGACCGATATGGAGCACGCGTACTACACGTTCCATCCCGCGTACGTCGAGTCGGTCTGGTGGCAACTCCAGCAGCTGTTCGACCGGGGACTCCTCTACGAGGACCTGAAGGTCGTTCCCTACTGCCCGCGCTGCGGCACCGCACTGTCGAGCCACGAACTCGGCCAACCCGAGGTCTACACCGACGAGGCCGACGAGAGCGCCTACGTCAGACTGCGCATCGCCGACGCCGACGCCTACGGCGGGCTGCACGGTGCGACGCACCTGGCGGTGTGGACGACCACTCCGTGGACGCTGCTCTCGAACGTGGCGGTCGCGGTCAATCCCGAGGTGACCTACGCCGTCGTGGACGGCGTCGTCGTCGCCGAGGCCCTCGTCGAGTCGGTCTTCGGCGAAGGCGTGGAGGCCGACGCCACGATGCCGGGCATCGCCCTGGCGGGCGTGCACTACGAACGGCCCTTCGCCGACACCGAGCTGCCCGCCGGCGTCGACGCCTGCTACGTCGTGCTGGCCGAGTACGTGACGACCGAGGAAGGAACCGGCCTGGTCCACCAGGCGCCCGCGTTCGGTGAGATCGACCGCCAGATCGCTCGCGAGCACGGCCTGCCGACGGTCAATCCGGTCGGTCCCGACGGGTGCTTCACCAACGCGGTGCCCTGGCTCGAGGGCCAGGACGTGCGCAGCGCGAACCACGCGATCAATGACGAGCTCGAGCGGCGCGGCATCCTGCTTCGTCGCTCCGACTACGTCCACTCCCTGCCGCACTGCTGGCGATGCGGCACCGTCCTCATCTACTGGGGCAAGCCCAGCTGGTACGTCGCGACGAGCCAGTTCAAGGAGGCGATGCTCGCCGAGAACGCGACGATCGACTGGCACCCGGCGCACATCCGCGACGGCCGCTTCGGCGAGTGGCTGGAGAACAACGTCGACTGGGCGTTGTCGCGCGACCGCTACTGGGGGACGCCGTTGCCGATCTGGCGCTGCCCCGACGACCACTTCACCTGCGTCGGTTCGCGCGCGGAGTTGTCCGAACTGACGGGTCGTGACCTCAGCGGTCTCGACCCGCACCGTCCCGTGATAGACGACGTGCTGGTGCCTTGTCGGACCTGTGGGGCCGAGGCCCGTCGCGTCGAGCCGGTGATCGACGCCTGGTTCGACTCGGGCGCGATGCCCGCGGCCCAGGTCGGCTTCCCGCACGTCGCGGGGAGCAACGAGGCGATGCAGTTCCCGGCCCAGCTGATCGCCGAGGCGATTGACCAGACTCGAGGCTGGTTCTACTCGCTGTTGGCGGTGAACACGCTGGTCTTCGGGGCCAAGCCCTACGAACACGTGCTCTGCCTCGGTCACATCGTCGACGAGACCGGCAAGAAGATGAGCAAGTCGCTCGGCAACGTCATCGACCCGTGGGAGGTGCTCAACACCCGCGGCGCCGACCCCCTGCGGTGGTGGATGTTCTCACAGGGTTCGCCCTGGACTTCGACGCGCGCCGGTCTGAACGCCATCGACTCGTCGCTTCGCGAAACCCTGGCCACACTGTGGAACACCTTCAGCTTCTTCACGACCTACGCGTCGCTCAACCGGTTCGACCCCGCCGACGGGGACGTCCCGGCACCGGGTGAGCGCGCGGCGATCGACCGGTGGATCCTCTCGCGACTCGAGTACGTGACGGTCACGGTCACGTCGGCGCTCGACGGCTACGAGCCCCTCGGTGGCACCGACGCCATCACCGAGTTCATCGACGACCTGTCGAATTGGTACGTCCGGCGCAGTCGGCGGCGCTTCTGGCGCACCGATCCCACCAGCCCTCGATCGGACTCGCTCGCGGCCCAGGCGACGCTGCTCGAGGTGCTGCAACGCGTCACCCTGCTGATGGCGCCCTTCTGCCCGTTCGTGGCCGAACGCCTCTACAGCGAGCTGTTCGACGTCGAGGCGAACGACTCGGTGCACCTCGTCGACTGGCCCGCCGGGAACCCCGCGCATCGCAACATCGCGCTCGAGGAGTCGATGGCCGTGGCGCGCAGGCTCACCTCGCTGGGCCGCGCGGCGCGCGCCGAGGCGGGGGTCAAGGTGCGCCAGCCCCTCGCGCGAGCGCTCGTCTTCCTGTCCCCGGGCTCTTCGATGCCGCCCGATGGCGTGGTGGAGGACGAGCTGAACGTCGACCTGCTCGTGTACGGGACCGAACTCGCCGACGTCCTGACCTTCGAGCTGGTGCCGAACTTCCGCACCGTGGGACCTCGGCTCGGCGAAGCGGTGAAGGAGCTGAAGCCGGCACTGGCCGCGCTCGACTCGGTCGCCGCCGCCGAGGCGCTCGAGCACGGGAGGTCCATATCGGTCGTGCTGTCGACGGGCACCTACGAGCTGGGTGGCGAGGACATCGAGCTTCGCGTCAAGGGCCAGGGCGGTTACGCCGTGTCGCGCGACGGCGGCGAGGTGATCGCCCTCGACCTCGCCCTGGACGAGGGACTGGTGCGTCGCGGCTATCTGCGCGAGATCGTCCGCCAGGTCCAGGACCTTCGCAAGAACTCCGGCCTGGACGTCTCGGACCGCATCGTGCTCCACGTGACCGGGATCGACGACCTGTCCGACGGCTTCGCGATGTTGGCGAGTGAGGTGTTGGCTGTCGAAGTGATCTCCGGTGAGGGCCCAGGCGAGGGGACCGCGCTCGAACTCGACGACGGACGCGAAGCGAGGGCCTGGGTGACGAAGGTCTAGAGGGGGCTGTTGAGCTTGGCCAGCAGTTCGGCCAGCGTGCGGCGTTCGTCGCTCGAGAGCCGCGTCGCGAGGTTGTTGTCCAGGTAGCCCAGGTGCACGTTCAGGGCCTCGTCGAGCTTGGCGTTGCCCTTGTCGGTGATCGCGACATGGATGGCGCGCCGGTCGCTCGGGCAATTGCGACGCTCGACGAATCCGGCCTCCTCGAGCCGGTCGATCAGACGAGTCGTGCCGCCGGTCGAGTGCACGATGGCGTCGGCGATCTGGTTCATCTTCAAGAGCCCGTCGGGAGAGCGTCGTAGCTGCAAGAGGACGTCGAACCAGGGCAAGGGCAGGTCGCACGATGACTCGAGCTCCAGGCCCAGGCTCCGTGAGAGCCGGGCGTTGGTCTCCAACAACAGCCCGAAGAGCTGCACCTTCTCGTCCCCGGAAGGGCAGCTGCTGGATTGGATAGTCATACCGGAAGTATAGCGCATTGTTCACCCAGAAATAATTGCTTGACAAGTAGTTGCATATACAACTATACTCGTAGATGCACAACAAGTGCGCAAGAAGACAGGAGATTCCCCTCATGACCAATACAGCCATCCAGACCGAATCCGCCGCCACGGGCAACCTTCCCGTGCCCGGCATCTACAACGTCGACGCCGTCCACTCGAACGTGGGCTTCATCGTTCGCCACCTCGTGACCTCCAAGGTCCGCGGCCGTTTCACCGATTTCGCCGGCGTGATCACCATTGGTGACACCCCCGAGACGTCGTCGGTCGAGGCAGTCGTCCAGGCCGCCAGCATCACCACCGACAACGAGATGCGCGATGGCCACCTGAAGAGCGCCGACTTTCTCGACCTCGACAACAACCCGACGCTGACCTTCAAGTCGACCAAGATCACCCCCAAGGGCGCAGACTTCCAGATGGTCGGCGACCTGACCCTTCATGGCGTGACCAAGTCCGTGGTGTTCGACCTCGAGTACCTGGGCACCGGACCCTCCATGGTTCCCGGTGCGTCGGTCGCAGGCTTCGAGGCCCGCGCCGAGATCGACCGTCGCGACTTCGGTGTCAGCTTCGAAGGCGCGCTGGAGAATGGCAGCCTGGTCGTTGGCCACAAGATCGTCCTCGAGTTCTCGATCGAGGCCGGTCAGCAGGTCTAAGCGGTTCAAGACAGCAGGCGGACGCCGGGGGCTTTTTGCCCCCGGCGTTTTGCTCGTTACGATGGGGCCATGGCTGAAAACCCCAAGGGCAAAGTCGTCAAGTCCAGCATCGGCGTCGTCGGTGCGCTCGCGACGATCGTCTCCGTATGGTGGTTCGCGCTGCGTCCGCGCTTCAAGAAGCACGACGAGTAGTCGCGCGCGCCCGAGGCACGATCCGTCGTCGCTGGTTCGCGCCTCGGGCGTTAGCGTCTGACCAATGGCCTCCGCCTCGTTCGCTCCGATCCGACACCGAAGCTTCGCCCTCTCGCTCGTCTCGTCCTTCGTTTCCTCGACGGGAACCTGGATGCAGACCGTCGCGCTCGGCGTCTATCTCACCGAGACGACGCACAATCCGGTCTGGCTCGGCCTGCTGACCGTTGCCGCGTGGACCCCGGCACTCATCGGGTCGCCCCTGGGTGGCGTCATCGCCGACCGCTGGAGCCGCCAGCGATGGATCCAGGCCAACAACCTCGTGATGGCGCTGACGGCCAGCACCCTCGCGACGGCCGCACTGACCCACCATCTCTCCCCGCGATTGGCCCTCTACCTCGCGCTCATCGAGGGACTGTGCAGTTCGGCGTCGTGGTCGGCGTGGAACTCGCTGCTGCCCGACCTCGTCGATCGCGACGAAGTGCTCGCGGCCGTCTCGCTCTCGTCGGCCCAGTTCAACCTCGGGCGGATCATCGGGCCGATGCTCGCGGGCGTCGCCCTCGCCTTCGGTTCGCCCGGCCTCTGTTTCGCGTTGAACGCCGCGTCGTTCATCTTCGTCGTGTTCATCTTCGCGTTCGTGCGCAGTCCGTCGCGGCCCAAGCCCACTACGAAGATCCGCGTCTGGGCCGAGATCGTGGTCGGAGCGAAGCAGGCGTGGGCGGTGCGCGGATGCCGCTATCCCATCATCGGCGTGGGGACGGTGGCGCTCATCGCCAGCCCGTTCATCGCCCTGGTGCCGGCGATGGCGATCCAGACCCTGCACGCCGGTCGGGTCGGCGTGTCGTGGCTCGTCACCGCCCAGGGCGTCGGCGCGGTGATCGGTGCGGTGCTGCTGCCCGCCATCGCCAAGCGAACGTCGCGCCTCGCGGTCCTGCGTGGATCGGTCGCGACGGTGGCGGTGTCGCTGGCCCTCTACGGCTTCGCGCCGAATCTGGCCCTCGCGGTGGCCGCCCTGGTGGTGCTCGGCGGCGCCTACGTCGGGACGCTGACCGGGCTCAACACCGCCGTGCAGTTGCACGCGCCGCTCGGCGAGCGCTCGCGGATCCTCTCGCTCTACACGCTGTCGCTGTCATTCTTCTATCCGCTCGGCGCGCTGGCCCAGTCGACCCTGGCCAGGGCCTGGGGCGTGCGGCCGGTCACGGTCGTCGCCGCGGTGGTGCTCGCGCTCGCGATACTCCTGTTGAGCGTGCTGCGACCGGTGGTCTGGGGTGAAATCGGTTCAACCCCGACCCACCCCTCGGTTTTGCTGGCAGAATAGTCCCATGTCATTCACCGCCACCAATCCAGCCACCGGAAAAGTCGTCGCCGAGTTCGACGGCCATAGCCCCGCACAGGTCGACGACGCCCTCGGCGTCGCGTCGGCCGCCTTCCACGTGTGGAAGAACACCCCTGTCAAAGAGCGCGCCCAGCTGATGCTGCGCGCCGCCGAACTGCTCGAGGGAGAGATCCCGACGGTCGGCGAGCTGATGACGAGCGAGATGGGCAAGACCTTCAACGCCGCCAAGGGCGAGGCCGCCAAGTGCGCGGCGACCATGCGCTACTACGCCGAGCACGCCGAGGGGATGCTCCAAGACGAGATCGTCTCGACGAAGGGCTCGCTCAGCGGCTACCGCTTCGACCCGATCGGGGCCGTGCTCGCGGTGATGCCGTGGAACTTCCCGCTGTGGCAGTTCATCCGCGTGGCCGCACCCACGGTGATGGCCGGCAACGTGATGGTCTTGAAGCATGCCTCGAACGTTCCGGGCTGTGCGAAGTACATCGAGGACCTCTTCATGCGCGCCGGCTTCGCCAAGGGCATCGTCACCACCCTGTTCGTGGGCCACGACCAGATCGAGACGATCATCGCCGACCCGCGCATCGCTGCCGTGACCCTGACCGGATCGGACAAGGCCGGACGCTCGGTCGCCTCGATCGCGGGCAAGAACTTGAAGAAGGCCGTGCTCGAGCTCGGTGGCTCGGACCCCTTCATCGTGGCCAGCTCTGCGGACATGGACGTGACCGTCCCCCTGGCCGTCACGGCGCGTGTGCAGAACAACGGCCAGGCCTGCATCGCATCGAAGCGCTACATCGTCGTGAAGGATCGCGCCGACGAGTTCATCGACAGATTCGTCGCCGCGATGGAGGCGGTGCCGACGGGCGACCCGATGGACCCCTCGACCGTCCTCGGTCCGGTCGTCAGCAAGATCCAGCTGGACGAGTTGGCCGCCCAGGTGTCCGACGCGGTCGCCAAGGGCGCCGTCGTGCGCACCGGCGGCAAGCCACTCGATGGCGCGGGCTTCTACTTCCCCGCGACGGTGCTGACCAACGTGCCCGTCGACTCGCGCGCTGGCTGCGAGGAGCTGTTCGGTCCCGTCGCCGTCGTCCAGGTCGTCCAAGACTTGAACGAGGCGATTGAGTTCGCCAACGCCACGCCGTGGGGCCTCGGGGGAGCGATCTACGCGACCGACCAGGCCGAGATCGACGCCGCGATCGCCGGGCTCGACGTCGGCATGGTCTTCGCCAACGCCATCGTGGCCTCGATGCCCGAGCTGCCCTTCGGAGGCACGAAGGAGTCGGGCTTCGGGCGCGAACTGGGCGAGTTTGGCGTTCGCGAGTTCACGAACGTGAAGTCCTACTACGTGGCGTGAGCCTCTACTACTTCGACCACGCCGCGTCGGCGCCCCGCCGCGACGAGGTCGCCGAGGCGATGGACCACTGGCAGCAGGGGGTCGTCGGCAACCCTTCGGGTAGCCACCGGGCGTCGCGCGAAGCGCGCCGCGCGGTCGAGGAGGCGCGTGACGAGGTCGCCGCGTTCGTCGGAGCCAGGCCCGGCGGGGTGATCTTCACCGCGGGCGGCACCGAATCGTGCGACCTGGCGATCGTGGGCGTCACGAACCGCCATCGCCGCACCCACGAGAGGTCCGAGATCGTCATCTCGCGCATCGAGCATCACGCGATCATCGACGCGGCCGAGATGATGGCGCGCGACTTCGAGAGCGTCAGCGTGCGCTACGTCGACGTCGACGCCGAGGGGGTGCTGGAACTCGACTCGCTCGAGTCGGTGCTCTCCGAGAACACCGCCATCGTGAGCGTCATGACGGTGAACAACGAGACTGGCGTGCGCCAACCGCTCGACGGCGTGAACTCGCTCGCCAAGAGCATGATCGCCGGAGGTGCCCCGACCCACACCGACGCCGTGGCCGGCGCCCCGTGGTTGAACCTGCCGATCGTCACCGCCACCATCGACATGATCTCGATCTGCGCGCACAAGATCGGCGGACCCGTCAACAGCGGCGCCCTGATCCTGCGCAACGACGTGGCGCTCGACGCCGTGGTTCCCGGTGGCGGCCAAGAGCGCGGCCTCCGTGGGGGCACGGTCGACGTGGCCGCCTGCGTCGGTCTGGCCGCCGCGGTGCGCGCCACGAGGAGCGAACTCGCCGAGGTGAACGACCGCGTCACCGACTTTCAGTCGAAACTGGTCGCCGCAATGGGATTCCTGCCGGGGTGTCGGGTCACGTCGACTGGCGCGCTGCGGGTCCCGGGCACCGTGCACGTCACCTTCGAGGACCTCGCGAGCGACGAGTTGCTGTTCCTGCTCGACCAGGAGGGGGTGTGCGCCTCGGCCGCGTCGAGCTGCTCGAGCGGCGCCGGCCAGCCGAGTCACGTGCTCGCCGCGATGGGCGTCGCGCCAGAGCGCGCTCGAGGCTCCCTGCGGCTCTCGATGGGTCCCGAGACGACCGGCGACGACGTCGACGCCCTCATCCGGATCCTGTCATCCACCGTCTACCGCCTTCGAGGCGAGGCATAAGGGCCCTCTCGACTGGCAGACTGGGACGGTGAAAGTCCTTGTAGCCATGAGTGGCGGCGTCGATTCGTCGGTCGCGGCGGCCCTGCTCATCGAGCAGGGCCACGAGGTCGTGGGTGCCACCTTGAAGCTGTGGGGCGGGGTGTCGGACTCGGGCTGCTGCTCGGTCGCCGACGTCGACGACGCCCGCCGTGTCGCCCAGACGCTCGGCGTGGACCACCACGTCTTCAACTACTCGGCCGAGTTCGAGCGCCACGTGGTCACCCCGTTCGTCGAGGGCCAGGCCGCCGGCCAGTCGCCCAATCCCTGCATCGAGTGCAATCGCCACGTCAAGTTCCACCTCTTGTTCGAGCGCGCGCGGCGCCTCGGCTTCGACGCGGTCGCCACCGGCCATCACGCCCAGGTGTTCGCGCGCGACGGCCGTCACTTCCTCGTGCGCGGGGCCGACGACCAGAAGGACCAGAGCTACGTGCTCGGCTACTTGCGCGAGGACCAGCTGGCGACCCTGCTGCTGCCGATCGGGGCGATGCGGAAGAGCGAGGTGCGCACCCACGCCGAACGTCTGGGGCTTCGCACCTGGGACAAGCCCGACAGCCAGGACGTCTGCTTCATCGAGGCCTCGAAGGGCCGCGAGGTCTTCTTGCGCCAGCGCATCGCGCTGACGCCGGCCAAGATCGTGGACCGCGCGACCGGCGAGGTCGTCGGCACGACCGAGGCCGCCGAACTCATGACCGTGGGCCAGCGACGCGGCGTCCCGCCCGCGCCCGATGGTGAGCGGCGCTTCGTCGCCAGGGTGGACATCGCGGCCCAGCGCGTCGAGGTCGGCCGACTCGAGGACGTGATGATTCAGCGAATCGGGCTCGACGGGCCGTCGCTGTCCTTCGCCCACGACGCGCTGGCCGACGGCACCGCGGTGCTCGCCCAGTGGAGCGCCCACGGGCGCGCCGTGCCGGCCACGCTGCGCCACGCCGAGCAGTGGTCGCTCGAACTGCACGCCCCCGCCCGGCCCGTCGCCGCCGGTCAGTCGGTCGTGATGTACCGGGTCGACGAACCCACGATCGTCGAGGGTGCCGCGATCGTCGCACCCTCGTGAACGTCGCCGAACACGCCGCTCGGCTGCGCGCCGAGATCGAGCGTCACAACGTCGCCTACTTCGCCCACGACGCGCCGACCATCCCCGACGCCGACTACGACGCGCTGGTCGCGGAGCTGCGCGAGCTGGAACGACTGCACCCCGAGCTGCGCACCGAGGACTCCGTGACCCAGACGGTCGGTGCGCCGGTCGCCACGACCTTCCGCGAGGTCAGGCACGCCGAACCGATGCTCAGCCTGGACAACGTCTTTGACGTCGAGGAGCTGCGCGCCTGGGGCGAACGGGCCGCCAAGGGCCTCGAGCTCGACCCCGCGACGCTGGTCTTCGCGGTGGAACCCAAGATCGACGGGCTGGCGCTGTCGATCCTCTACGTCGGGGGGAGCCTCGTGCAGGCCGCGACGCGAGGTGACGGCCGGGTGGGCGAGGACGTGACCGAGAACGTCCGCACGATCCGCAACGTGCCGGCCGAGTTGCCCGGCGTCGCCAGGGGCCGCGTTGAGGTGCGCGGCGAGGTGTTCCTCGCCAAGCAGGACTTCTTAGACCTGAACGCCCGCCAGCGCCAGCTCGGGGAGAAGGAGTTCGCCAACCCGCGCAACGCCGCTGCGGGCAGCCTTCGTCAGAAGGACCCGTCGGTGACGGCGTCGCGGGCCCTTTCGTTCCTCGTGTACCAACTCGTCGAGGTCGACGGGGCGTCGCCGTTCACCAGCTACGTCGACACGATCGCTCAGCTCGCCGAGTGGGGATTCCTCACGGCCGCCGAGACGACGGTCGAGGTGGGCGTCGAGGCGATGATCACGCGCACCGACTGGTTCGAAGAGCACCGCCACGAACTGCGCTACCAGATCGACGGCGTGGTGATCAAGATCGATGACCTCGCGCAGCGGGGACGGCTCGGCTTCACGAGTCGTGCCCCTCGCTGGGCCATCGCACGGAAGCTGCCGCCCGAGGAGCGCACCACGAGGCTGCTGGCGATCGAGGTCTCCATTGGACGTACGGGCCGCGCGACACCCTACGCCGTGCTCGAGCCAGTGGTGGTCGCGGGATCGACCGTGTCTATGGCGACCCTGCACAACCAGGACCAGGTGGCGCTGAAGGACGTTCGCCCGGGCGACCTGGTGATCGTGCGCAAGGCCGGTGACGTCATCCCCGAGGTCGTCAGCGCCGTGGTCGAACCCGGCACGCGGCGTGGCGCGAAGTGGAAGTTCCCCTCGAAGTGCCCGGACTGCGGTGGACCGCTCGAACGCGTCGGCGAGGAGAGCGACACGTACTGCGTGAATCCCGCCTGCCCGGCCCAACAGCTCCAACAGGTCATCCACTTCGCCTCGCGAGAGGCGCTCGACATCGAGGGACTCGGCGAACAGCGCGTCGCCCAACTCCTTGGCGAGCGACTGGTCGCCGACGTGGCCGATCTGTTCGCGCTGAGTGTCGAGGACCTGTCCTCGCTCGAGGGGTTCGGCGAGCTCTCGGCGAAGTCGCTCGTCGACGCCATCCAGGGCGCGAAGTCGATGCCGCTCAGTCGACTGCTCGTCGGACTGGGCATCCGCCACGTCGGGCCGGTCGCGGCTCGCGCGCTGGCCTCGGCCTTCCGCACCTATGGGGCGCTGGAGGGCGCGTCACTCGAAGAGCTCGAAGCGGTCGAGGGCGTTGGGCCAGTGATCGCGAGGTCCGTCTACCACTACTTTCACGAGGACGAGAGCCGCGAGCGCATGGCCCGCCTCGCCGCGGCCGGGCTGTCACTCGAAGAGCCGTCGAGCACCGCAGGCGTCGAGCCGACCCTCGCCGGCCGGGCCGTCGTGGTCACCGGGGTCGTCGAGGGTTTCTCGCGCGACGAGGCCGAGGCCGCGATCGTCGAGCGGGGCGGGACGTCGCCCGGATCGGTCTCCAAGAAGACGTACTGCGTCGTCGTGGGCGAGGCCCCGGGGGCGGCGAAGGTCTCGAGGGCCCGAGACCTCGGCGTTCCTATGGTCGCGGCCGAGCAGTTCGGGACCCTCCTCGAGACGGGTTCGTGGAACGCCACCCTCGCTTGAGGTCTTCACTAGGGTTGGTTACGCACATGCCACCTTCCACGTACGCCCCCGGTCACCATCTGGTCAGCCGCTATCGAATCCAGGAGCTCTTGGGCGTCGGCCAGACCGCCGAGGTCTACCTCGCCCAGGACCTCTCGCTGCAGCGCACGGTGGTCGTCAAGGTGCTGCTGCCCGCGCTGGCCGAGCACGAGGAGGTCCGTCGCGCGTTTCGCGACCGCATCGTTCGCGCGGCCACCCTCAGCCACCCCCACCTGGCGCGGGTCTACGACGGCGGCCAAGAAGCCGGAGCCATCTTCATGATTACCGAGTACCTGGGCGGTGGATCGCTCGAGGACGTGCTCGCGTCGGGGCGCACGTTGAGCGTCGACGACGGGGCCCGACTCGGCCGTGACGTGGGTAGCGCGCTCAGCTACGTCCACGCCAACGGCTTCGTGCACGGATCGCTCTCCCCGTCGAAGCTGCTCTTCGACGACGAGGGGCGGGTTCGCCTGAGCGACATCGCACTGTCGGGTCTGGGCAGCGCCTACCGCGAGCGGTTCACCCTCGACGACGTGCGCTACCTCAGCCCCGAGCAGGCCATCGGCGACCCCGCCGACGCCAAGAGCGACGTCTACGCGCTCGCGCTCATCATCTTCGAGGCCGTCACCGGCACGACCGCGTTCGAGGGCCTGACGCCCGAGGCGGTGCTGCGCGCGCGCATCAACTCGTCGCTGCCCGTGCGCCCCGAGCTCGGCACCCTCGACATGCTGCTGGCCCAGGCCGCGGCGCCCGATCCCCGGCTGCGTCTCGACGCCGAACAGTTCGCCAGCCGCCTGGGCGGGGTGGTGAGCGACACGGCGCCCTTGATCGTGCCACCGGTGCGTCGCGAGGTGCCGTTGCTCGAGCAGTTCAGGCCGCCCGAGCCGCGCAGTTCGATCGGCTTTCGCCCGCCGTCGCCCGATCAGATCGTCGGCGCCACCGCCCCCGTGCCAACGGTCGCGGCGCACTTCCCGGCTCCCCAGCCGCAGGTCCTCGCGGGCGCTCGCCACGCGCGCGGGGGAGTGGAGTCGAGGCCGCCGCGTCGCACGGCACCTCGCGACCTGGACAACATCGATCTCGAACGACCTCCGCGCAACCGCCGCTTGGCGTTCTCCCTCGCGGCGCTGTTGTTGCTACTGGCCATGATCGGCGGCGGCGCGGCGTGGAAGCTGGGGCTCTTCAGCCAGACCAACACGGTGCCCTCGTTGATCGGCGTCAGCTTCAAGGTCTTCCAGAACCCCTCGAACCCGCTGACCGCGCAGTTGCGCGCCGACGGCTTCACCGTGACGGCGAACCAGCACACGCACTCGGCCACCGTGCCCAAGAACGACATCGTCGCCCAGAGCCCGACCGCCGGCACCAGCGCCAAGAGCGGACAGGTGATCACGGTGACCATCTCCGACGGTCCGGTGATGGTGACCCTGCCGGCCAATCTCGTCGGCGAGGACTGCGCGACGGCCACCTCGCAGCTCGCGGCGTTGAAGATCAACGCCCAGTGCCCGACGTCGGCCGCGGTGTCGAGCACCGTGACCCCGGCGGGGCGCGTCGCGAAGGTCCTCTACAAGGGCAAGGCGGCGCCGGCGACGGTGCCGCTGCATTCGACGCTGGTCCTGGCCATCAGCACCGGCAAGCCGGGTGGCGCGACCACGACCACCACCGTCGTGAGCGGCACGACCACCACCACCGCGCCCGGCACGACCTCCACCACGACCACGACCGTGGTCAGCCAGCCCCTGGTCACGATGCCCAACCTGGTGGGGATGAACCAGGCGCAGGTCGCCGCCGCGATGCACACGGCGGGGCTCTACTACACGACGAGTGGGCCGGGCGCCGGCGCGAACCCCACCTGGACCAAGGTCGTCTCGCAGCTACCCGTGGCGGGCACCAAGGTCAAGCGTTTCTCCACCGTCTCACTGAATGTCAAATGAGCGAAGGTTGTGACCTCTGCGAGGCCGCGATCATCACGACGCGGTACTTCGAGGACGACGACTGCTGGATAGCGGACTGCGAGATCTGCCTGGTGCCGATGGTGGTATGGCGGGTCCACGACGCCTCACCGGACGAGCAAGTCAAGGCACGACTTCACGGAGCCCTCGGAGTGATCGCCGACGGGGCACTCGGCGAGGGCAACTGGTCGATCGACGACCACATGCGCAACATCCCCGACCACTACCACGCGCACGCTCGGCCCCCCTACTTCTGGCGACGAGGACAGGCTTAGGGGCCTCTCGATTCATCGTTACAATCGGGGCACCACATCTTTCGAAGGGGTCACCATGGGTGCACTGGACGGTCGTATCGCCATCATCACCGGAGCTGGTCGCGGTATCGGACGCGAGCACGCCCTGTTGTTCGCCTCCGAAGGCGCCAAAGTCGTCGTCAACGACCTCGGTGGCGGACTCGACGGATCGGGGCAGGTCACCTCACCAGCGGACGACGTCGTGACCGAGATCAGGGCCATGGGTGGCGAGGCAGTCGCGAACCACGACGACGTCGCTGACTGGGAGGGCGGACAGCGCCTCGTCCAGACCGCGCTCGACGCCTTCGGCGACCTGCACGTGCTCGTGAACAACGCGGGGATCCTGCGCGACCGCGTGCTCGTGAACCTGAGCGAGGACGACTGGGACTCGGTGATCAAGGTCCACCTGAAGGGCCACTTCGTGCCGACGCGCCACGCCGCCACCTACTGGCGCGAGCAGGCCAAGGCCGGCAAGACCGTCAAGGCCTCCATCATCAACACCTCCTCGACGTCGGGACTGCTCGGCAACGTCGGACAGTCCAACTACGGCGCGGCCAAGGCCGGCATCGCCGCCTTCACGGTCATCATCGCCGAAGAGCTCAGCCGCTACGGCGTGCGCGCCAACGCGATCGCCCCGGCCGCGCGCACCAGGATGACCGAGTCGACGCCCGGGCTCTCGGACCACGTGGTGAAGCCCTCCGACGCCGCGGTCTTCGACGTCTGGGACCCCGCGAACATCTCGCCGCTCGTGGCGACCCTCGCGATGGAGGACTGCGAGGCCACCGGCCAGACCTTCTTCGTCCAGGGTGGCACGGTGCGCCGGTTCCAGAACTGGACGATGACCGACACCCTCGAGGCGAACGATCGCTGGTCGGTCGGTGCACTGGCTGCGCAGCTGCCCACTCTGCTGAAGTGAGCGACGAGCGCCCCGCGGCGCACCTGGACCGCGAAGACGCCGACGGACTGCTGAACGCCCGCACCGACCCCGGCGCCGAGGCGTTCGGCACGCTGGGCAACGAAGCGGGCAGCGACCTCAACTGGCTCTTGATGCTGCGCCACCGGGCCCAGGCGCGCGCCGAGGGGTCGTCACGCTACGAGTGGTGGGTCCTGTGGTCGCTCCTCGCCGGACTCTTCGCGCTCAACTTCACCTTCACGGTGTTCATCGTGGCGCTGCCCACGGTCGCCACCCAGTTCCACACGAGCGTGACGGTGCTGACCTGGACGATGGTGGGGCCCCTGCTCGCCTACGGTCTGGCGGCCCCGATCCTCGGCAAGGCCGGCGACATCTTCGGGCACCGGCGCCTCTACCTCTTCGGACTCATCGGGGCGATGGTCTCGGCCATACTGACCGCCGTCGCGCACAACGTCGACATGCTGCTCTTCGCGCGGGCCCTCGACGGCGTGCAGGGTGCCGCGACCGGCACCGCGTCGGGCGCCCTGATCAACATGGTCTTCGGGCGCGAGGAGCGGGTCAAGGCGATGGGGTGGTGGAGCCTCGTCGGCGCCGGCGGCCCCGTGATCGGCGTCTCGCTCGGCGCGCCCATCATCGCCGCCTACGGGTGGCGGGCCCTGTTCTGGTTCCAGCTGGTGCTCATCGTCGTCGCCTTCGGCGTCGTGTCGATCGTGCTGCCCCGACGACGGGGCACGGACGCGCACGAGGCCCAGCAGAAGGCCGTGGCCCGCGTCGAGTTCAAGAGGATGGACTGGCTCGGCAGCTGGTCGCTCTCGCTGGCGGTGACGATGCTGATGCTCGGGCTCTCGATGGGCCCGTCGCTCGGCTGGACCAGCGTCTGGTGCGTCGGTTCGTTCACCCTGGCGCTGCTGATGGGCGTGGCGTTCGTCTACCGGATCAGGCACGCACGCAACCCCCTGATCCCGGCGCACTACTTCCGTCGGCGCAACTTCGTGATGCCGATGGTGCTGCGCGCGACGGCGAACTTCGCCTACTTCGGCGCGTTCTTCCTCTTCCCCCTGCTGATGGAGCAGGGCTACGGCTACTCGATACCGCGCGTCGGGGCACTCGCCATCGCGCGTCCGATCACCTTCTCGCTCTGCTCGCCAATCGCCGGGTACGTCGCGGTGCGCATCGGCGAGCGCGTCAGCGCCATCGCCGGCGCGACGTTCCTGACCGCGTCACTCGGCCTCTTCGCCCTGCTCCAGCCGAGCTCGGGCACGTGGATGATCGCCGTCGCGTTGGCCCTGTCGGGACTGGGCATGGGCGTGGCGATGCCGTCGTCGAGTTCGGTGATGGCCAACGAGGTGAAGCCCACCGAGTTCGGCGTCATGACGGCCGCCCAGATGCTCGCCATGCAGGTCGGCGAGGTCGCCGGGATCCAGGTGCTCGAGACCGTGCAGCAGGCCCTCGTGCACCGGCGCGGTTTGAGCGGCGCCAAACCAGGTCCGGCGCTGCTCGCCACGTTCCAGATGCCGTTCTTCATCGGGGCCTGCGTCGGGGCCGCGGGGCTGGCGTCGGCGCTCTTCATCAGTTCGATTCCGCGCGACCGCTCGAAACGCTCGATCGAGGCCATTCGGTAGGCTTTGGACCTATGACCATGGACATCATGCCCGGATGTGAGGCCTTTTCTTCCGCGGGCGGCGCCGCGGGGGTGCTCGTGCTGCACGGCTTCACCGGCAGCCCGGCCTCGATGCGCTCGCTGGCCGAGCGGGTGGCGACGGCGGGCTACACCGTCGAACTGCCCCGATTGCCCGGCCACGGCACGACCCTCGAGGACATGATGACCACGACGTGGGCCGACTGGTCGGGCGCCGCGCTGGACGCCTACGACGCGCTGGCCCAGAAGTGCGACCAGGTCGCCGTCGTCGGGCTGTCCATGGGTGGCGGCCTCGTCGCCTTCGTCGCCGAGCGACGAGCGTCGGTCGCCGGGTGCGTCTTCATCAACCCGCTGGTGCAGTCGCCCGGCGCCGACCACGAGGAAGCGCTGGTCCAGTTCATCGACGCCGGCGTCGAGACCTCGGACTCCATTGGCTCGGACATCAAGAAGCCGGGCGTCGTCGAGCCCTCCTACGGAGCCACGCCGCTGCGCGGCGTACTGAGCCTCTTCGAGGGCGTGCGCGACGTGGGCGACAACCTCGCCAAGATCGTCGCCCCGAGTCTGGTGCTCTCGAGCCGCGAGGACCACGTGGTCACCTCGGACAACGGCGACGCCCTCGTGGCGAGATCCTCGGGACCCGTCGAGCGCATCTGGCTCGAGGACTCGTACCACGTCGCGACGATCGACAACGACCAGGAGCTCGTCGAGACCCTGACCCTCGACTTCCTCGCCAAGGTCCTCGGGTAATGGGCTCACCTCTGCGCCGCGAGGACGTCGCGTACGTGGCCAAGCTCGCGCGCCTCACCCTTTCGGATGCCGAGTTGGACATGTTCACCGAGCAGCTCGGTCAGGTCCTCGCCCACGCCGAGGACATGGGCGCGCTCAACCTCGAGAACGTCGTGGCGACCGCCCACCCGTTCGGCCTGATCAACGTGGTGCGCGACGACATCGTGCGCCCGAGCCTCGAGCGAGAGGTCGTGTTGGCGATGGCGCCCGATGCGCGCGACGGCCGTTTCGCGGTGCCGCGCATCATGGGCGAAGCGCCGTGAAGAGCGCGGCGCAGATCGCTCGCGAGGTCCAGAGCGGGGCGACCTCGGCCAGTGTCGAACTCGAGGCCTCGCTCGCGGCGGTGCGTGCGCGCAACGAGGAGCTGAACGTGTTTCTCCACGTCGACGAAGAGGGCGCCCGGGCGGCGGCGTCACGGATCGACGACCGCGTCGCCAGGGGCGAGACGGTCGGCCCGCTCGCGGGAGTGCCGATCGCCATCAAGGACAACCTCTGCCAGGCCGGCATACCGACCACCTGCTCCTCGCGGATCCTCGAGGGCTGGCGGCCGCCCTACAACGCGACCGTGATCGACCGGCTGGTCGAGGCGGGCGCGGTCCCCGTGGGCAAGACCAACCTCGACGAGTTCGCGATGGGTTCGTCGACCGAGAACTCCGCCTTCGGCCCCACGCGCAACCCCCTCGACATCACGCGGGTCCCCGGGGGGTCGTCGGGTGGCTCGGCCGCCGCGGTCGCGGCGGACATGACGCCGATCGCCCTCGGCAGCGACACCGGCGGCTCGATCCGCCAGCCGGCCGCGCTCTGCGGACTGGTCGGCGTGAAGCCGTCCTACGGCCTCGTCTCGCGCTACGGGCTGATCGCCTTTGCCAGTTCACTCGACCAGATCGGCCCCCTCTCCAAGACCGTGCTGGACTCGGCGATCCTGCTCGAGGTGATCGCCGGGCACGACCCCATGGACTCGACGTCGCTGCCCGAGCCCTCGCCGTCACTGGTCGCCCACGTCGACGACGGCGTGGCGGGCAAGCGCGTCGCGCTGGTTCGCGAGCTCGTCGAGGGGGCCGATCCCGACGTGGTGGCGTCGGTCGAGCGCGCGACGGTCGCGTTGAAGGACGCCGGCGCCACCATCATCGAGCTCTCGATCCCCGAGTTCCGACTCGGGCTCAGCGCCTACTACCTCATCGCCCCGGCCGAGGCGTCGAGCAACCTCGCGCGCTTCGACGGCGTGCGCTACGGACTGCGCGTCGACGCCGACGACGTCACCGCCATGATGGAGGCGACGCGCACGGCCGGCTTCGGCGCGGAGGTGAAGCGCCGGATCATGCTCGGCACCTACGCCCTGTCGGCGGGCTACTTCGACGCCTACTACGGACAGGCCCTCAAGGTCCGCACGCAGATGATCGACGCCTTCCACCGCGCCTACCAGCAGGCCGACCTCCTGATCGGCGCGACGGCGCCGTCAGTGGCCTTCGAGTTCGGCGCGAAGACGAGCAACCCGATGGCGATGTACCTGTCGGACGTCTTCACCATCCCGACCAACCTCGCCGGCGAGGCCGCGGTCTCGGTGCCGTTCGGCACGGGCGAGGCCGGCCTGCCGATCGGCGTGCAGCTGCTCGGTCCCGGTCGCAGCGAGGCGCAGCTCCTCGCCGCGGCGCGTGTGCTCGAGATCGCCGACGGTCGACCATGACGCTCGAGAACGGCTGGGAGATGGTCGTCGGACTCGAGGTCCACACCGAGCTCAAGACGGCCACCAAGATGTTCTGCGGCTGCGCGAACTCCTTCGGCTCCGAGCCCAACACCAACGTCTGCCCGGTGTGCCTCGGACTGCCGGGGTCGCTGCCGGTGCTGAACGAGCGAGCCATCGAGCTCGCCATGGCGATCGGGATGGCGCTGCACAGTCGAATCGCGCCCTCGACGTTCCACCGCAAGAACTACTTCTATCCCGACATGCCCAAGGACTTCCAGATCAGCCAGTACGACCTGCCCATCAACTCGGGCGGCTACCTCGACCTGCCCGACGGAAGCCGCGTCTCGATCGAGCGCGCCCACCTCGAAGAGGACACCGGCAAGTCGACGCACTTGGGCGGCAGCGGACGCATCCACGGGGCCGACCGGTCGCTCGTGGACTACAACCGCTCGGGCGTGCCGCTCGTGGAGATCGTGTCGGGCCCCGACATCCGCAGTTCCGCCCAGGCCCGCGCCTACGCGATGGAACTGCGCGGGATCCTGATCGCCACCGGTGCCTCGGACGGGCGAATGGAGGAGGGCTCGATGAGGATCGACGCGAACGTCTCGGTGCGCCAGTCCGCGGACCCCTTCGGCACGCGCTGTGAGATCAAGAACCTGAACTCGCTGCGCAGCCTCCAGCGGGCCATCGACTACGAGGCGCAGCGCCAGGTCGAGCTCATCGAGGCCGGCGGCACCGTGCGCCAGGAGACCCGCCACTGGGACGAGATCCTCGCCGTGACCTCGACCATGCGGATCAAGGAGGAGGCCGACGACTACCGCTACTTCCGCGAACCCGACCTCGTCGACCTCGCCCCGGACCAGGCCTGGCAGGACCGGGTTCGCGGGGAGCTGCCCGCGATGCCGGCCGAACGTCGCGCGAAGCTGTCGTCTCGGCTGAACGAGCCCAGCGACGCCCAGGTCGGCGCCGTCGAGGTCGTCATCGACCTCGGTCTCGACCCGTTCGTCCACGCCGCCATCGACCACGGGGTGGACCCCTCGCTCGCGTTGGCGAGGGCCGCGAACGAGCTCGCCGCCGGCCTCGACGGCATCACCCGGCTCTCCCACGAGGCGTTCAGCGTGACCCTGTCGATGGAGCAAGGCGGCGAGCTCTCGGCCACGCAGGCCAAGACCGTCCTCGGCGAGCTCTTGGCCCGCGGCGGCGACCCCAAGGCCGTCGCGGCGGCGAAGGGATTCGAGCAGTTGTCGTCGGACACCCTCGGCGCGACGGTGGCCGAGCTCATCGTCCAGTACCCCGACGAGTGGGCGCGCTACCGCGACGGCGACGAGAAGCTCGCACAGTTCTTCATCGGCCAGGTCATGAAGCTCACCAAGGGCCAGGCGAACGGCAAGGCCGTGGTCGGCGAACTCCAGGCTCGTCGCTGAGGCCTCCCTCGGGGGCGAACCGAGCGGACCCCCGTCGACCAACTACATTTCGGGGGTGCGTCGTTTCCTGATCCTCACCGCGGCGAGCGTCGCACTCGTCGTTGGCGCGACGACGGTCGCCGTCGCTGACACGACCACCACCACGAATGAGCCGACGACGTCGGTGGCCGTGACGACCACGACGGTCAGACGGGTCTACGTGGCACCCCTGACGGGCCTGCCCGATCCGACCAGAATCTCGAAGCGCCGTTCGGCGCTGACCATCAAGATGGACAACACCTGGGCCGCGCATCCCCAGTACGGACTCAACAAGGCCGACGTCGTCTACGAGGAGATCGTCGAGGGCGGCATCACCCGTCTGGCCGCGATCTTCAACTCGCGTCTGGTCGCCAAGGTCGGCCCGGTCCGCTCGGTGCGGCGCACCGACCGCGAGATCGTCTTTCCCATCGGGGGGCTGTTCGCATTCTCGGGCGGCGCCCAGTACGCGCTGGCGAGCATCGCCACGGCGCCGGTGAAGGTCTTCAACCAGTCCAACGCGGGGGGCGCGATGTTCCGCGACTTCACCCGCCCCCCGCCCCACAACCTGTTCGCCAACGCGTTCACCCTGATGGCGATGGGCGGCAAGGCCCACCCGCCGCGTCCCCTGTTCACCTACGTCCCGAGGTCGAGTCCGGCGAAGGGGGCTCCCGTCGGCTCGTTCACGGTGAACTTCACCGCGGGCTACGCGACCACGTTCCAGTGGAACGGCCGCACCCGTTCGTGGGACCGCTCGATCTTCGGCTACCCCGACCTGACCGCCGACCACGTCCGGGTCTCGCCCACCAACGTCATCGTCATGAACGTCAACTACAAGGGAGGAGTGGGCGTCGAGGGCTCCGAGGCGGTGCTCACCGGATCGGGACCCGCGGAGGTCTTCTCCGCCGGACGATTGCAGAAGGGCCGCTGGTTCCGTTCGAGGATCGGCCGGGCCACGGCCTACCGGTCCCCGTCGGGCAAGGTCATCGCCCTGCGCCCCGGCCAGACCTGGGTCGAGCTGTTGGCCACGGGCTACACCGTCAGCGTCTACGCGCCGAAGAGGTAGGGCGTCGGAGACGCAGTGGGTCCCCTCGGGAGCACGTCGCGGAGCTGACATAGAGCGGATTGCCCTTCGGTTTTCGACCGGCCCGCCCGCTTCGTAGACTCGTCACATGGCCAAACATCCAACCCCACGAAGCTCCGACGTGACCTTGGGAAAGGGTCGGGCGCCGGCCCGAGCGATGCTGCGGGCCATGGGCCTCGACGACGCCGACATGTCCAAGCCCCAGATCGGCGTCGCCTCGAGCTGGAACGAGGTCACCCCGTGCAACCTGCCGCTGGATCGTTTGGCCAAGCGCGCCAAGGTCGCGGTGCGCGACGCCGGTGGCGTCCCGTTCGAGTTCGTGACCATCGCGGTCTCCGACGGCATCTCGATGGGCCACGAGGGGATGCGAGCCTCGCTCGTGTCGCGAGAGGTCATCGCCGACTCGGTCGAGGTCGTGATGCACGCCGAGTGCTTCGACGCCATGGTGACGTTCGCGGGTTGTGACAAGTCGCTGCCGGGCATGCTGATGGCGGCCGCCCGTCTTGACGTGCCGAGCGTCTTCCTCTACGGCGGAACGATCCTGCCCGGTCACCTGAACGGGGTCGCCCTCGACATCACCTCAGTCTTCGAGGCCGTCGGCGCCAACGCAGTGGGCGCCATCAGCGACGAGGAGTTGAAGGCGATCGAGTGCGCGGCCTGTCCCGGCGAGGGGAGCTGCGCGGGGATGTTCACGGCCAACACCATGGCGAGCGTCGGCGAGGCCCTCGGCATGTCGTTGATCGGCAGTGCCTCGGTGCCCTCGATCGACCCTCGACGCGACCAGTTCGCCTACGACTCGGGCCTGGCGGTGCTGAACCTGCTGGACCTCGGGATCACCGCGCGAAAGATCATGACCAGGCAGGCGTTCGAGAACGCGATCGCGGTCGTGATGGCCCTAGGCGGCTCGACCAACGCCGTGCTGCACCTGCTCGCCATCGCCCACGAGGCCCGCGTCGAGCTCGAGCTCGACGACTTCAACAGAATCGCCAAGCGCGTGCCCCACATCGCCGACACCAAACCCCACGGCAAGTACCACATGAGCGACCTCGACCTGATCGGCGGCGTGCCCGTCGTCCTGCAGCACCTGCTCGAGAACGACCTCCTGCACGGCGACGTCCTGACCGTGAGCGGCAAGACCATGGCGCAGAACCTGGCCGAGTTCCACGCGCGCAAGCCCGACGGCGACGTCGTGCACGACCTCGCGCACCCGATCAACGCCCGCGGTGGCATCGCGGTGCTGAAGGGATCCCTCGCTCCCAAGGGCGCTGTTGTCAAGGTGGCGGGGATCGACTCGATGCAGTTCACGGGCACCGCACGGGTCTTCGACGGCGAGGACGCGGCCATGGCGGCCATCATGGCCGGCGAGATCCAGCCCAACACGGTCGTGGTGATCCGCTACGAGGGACCCAAGGCCGGCCCGGGCATGCGCGAGATGCTGGCGGTCACCGGCGCCATGAAGGGTGTCGGGCGTGGCGCCGACTGCGCCCTCGTGACCGACGGGCGCTTCAGTGGGGGGACCCACGGCTTCTGCGTCGGTCACGTCGCGCCCGAGGCGCTCGACGGCGGGCCGATCGGGCTCGTGCACGACGGCGACCGGATCACGATCGACGTGGACAACCTCTCGATCGAGCTTGACGTGGGCCCGGCGGTGTTGAGGGACCGCGTGAAGCACGTCCAACCATTCGCGCCGCGCTACACGACCGGCGTGCTGGAGAAGTTCGCCCGCCTGGTCCAGGGCGCCGAGAAGGGTGCCGTCACGACCCGCTAGCCGTCTTGTGTCGTGCGCTGTCGTGTGCAAGGATAGAAATGTGACGTCCCGTAACGAGATTCTGGTGGTGGTGGTAGGCGCCCGGCGCCGGTAGTCACGCTCGTACGTACACCGGAGGCCTCCCAAACAAGGGAGGCCTTTTTGCATATCTAAGAACAAAGGAACATCGTGCAACTCACAGGAGCCCAAGCACTCATCAAGAGCCTGGAGCAAGAGGGCGTGGACACCATCTTCGGGCTGCCCGGCGGGGCGATCCTGCCCGTCTACGACCCGCTCATCGACTCGACGATCCGCCACATCCTCGTGCGCCACGAGCAGGGAGCGGGCCACATGGCCGAGGGCTACGCCCTCGCGACGGGCCGCCCCGGCGTGGCGATGGTCACGAGCGGGCCCGGCGCCACGAACATCGTCACGCCCATCGGCAACGCGCACATGGACTCGACGCCCCTCGTGGTGATCACCGGCCAGGTCGCCACCGGCTCGATCGGCACCGACGCCTTCCAAGAGTGCGACATCACCGGCATCACCATGGGCATCACGAAGCACAACTTCCTGGTGCAGTCGGCCCAGGAGATACCGCGAGCCGTGGCGGCCGCCTTCCACCTGGCGACGACGGGTCGTCCCGGCCCGGTCCTGATCGACGTGCCCAAGGACGTCACCCAGTCGATGATGGACTGGTGGTACCCCGCGACGGTCGAGGAGTTCGACCTGCCCGGCTACCGCCCCGAGGTGCCCCTCGACGAGGGCGCCGTGGCCCGCGCGGCGGCGTTGATCGGCCAGTCCGAGCGGCCGGTGCTCTACGTGGGCGGGGGCACGCTGAAGTCCCACGCCGCCAGCGAGCTGCTGGCCTTCGCCGAGCGCACCGCCATGCCGGTCGTCACGACCCTGATGGCGCGCGGCGCGTTCCCCGACTCGCACAACCAGCACCTGGGCATGCCCGGCATGCACGGCATGTACTCCGCGGTGACCGCGATCCAGAAGTGCGACCTGCTGATCTCGCTCGGGGCGCGCTTCGACGACCGGGTCACCGGCAAGATCCCGGCCTTCGCCGCCGGCGCCAAGGTCATCCACGTCGACATCGACAGGGCCGAGTTCAACAAGGTGCGCCGAGCCGACGTCTCGATCCAGAGCAACGTGGCGTGCGCGCTGCGCGCCCTCGACGCTGCGGGCGCGACCCCGAAGAACCTCGACGGGTGGTGGAAGACCATCCGCTCGTGGCAGGCGCAGTACCCCCTCGTCTACGACGAGCCGACGGTCGACGGCCCGCTGCGCCCCCAGCACGTCATCGAGGCCATCGCGGCGAAGGCCTCGCCCGGCACCATCGTCACCGCCGGCGTCGGTCAGCACCAGATGTGGGCCTCGCAGTTCTGGAAGTTCGAAGAGCCCGGCACGTGGGTCAACTCGGGCGGGGCGGGCACCATGGGATTCGGCGTGCCGGCCGCCATCGGGGCCAAGGTCGGCCGACCTGAGCGCACCGTATGGTGCATCGACGGCGACGGCTGCTTCCAGATGACCGCCCAGGAGCTGGTCACCGCGCGCGCCGAGGGGATCCCCATCAAGGTCGCGATCCTCAACAACGCCTACCTGGGCATGGTGCGCCAGTGGCAGGAGATGTTCTACGACGAGCGCTACTCGGAGGTCTACCTCAACGCGGACCTGCCCGACTACGTGAAGTGGGCCGAGGCGATGGGTTGCGTGGGACTGCGCGCGCGCAACCTCAAGGAGATGCACGAGGTGATCGAGGAGGCCAATCGGATCAACGACGTGCCCGTCGTGATCGACTTTCGCACCGACTCGTCGGAGAAGGTCTTCCCGATGGTCGCGGCCGGCGCGAGCAACGACGACATCATGGTCCACCCCCTCCAGAGAGGAGCCTCCAAGTGAGCCCCGAACCGTACCTCGGCGACGTTGCCCACACGCCGGTCCGTCACCACATCCTCTCGGTCCTGGTGGAGAACAAGGCGGGTGTGCTCGCACGCATCGCCGGGCTCTTCGCCCGGCGCGGCTTCAACATCTACTCGCTCGCCGTCGCCCCCGCCGAGGGCCACGCGCGCTTCAGCCGCGTCACCATCGTCGTGGACGCGGAGTCCGCGCCGCTCGAGCAGATCATGGGCCAGTTGGACAAGTTGGTGAACGTCGTCGCCATCACCGACCTGGCGCCGAGCGACGCCGTCGAGCGCGAGTTGCTGCTCGCCACGATCAAGACCAACGTGGCCAACCGGACCCCGCTGCTCGACACGCTGGGCGACGCCGGGGCCGCGATCATCGACGTGGACCCCGGTGCGGTCACCGTGATGCTGGCCGGCACGCCGGGTGCCTGTGACGCCTTGGAGAAGGCCCTCGAGGGCTTCGCCGAGGTCGAGCTCCACCGGACCGGTAGGGTCGCACTCCCTAGACTTGGACGAGCGGCGAAAGCCTGAGAACCGACGAAGTAGAAAGACACTGATCATGACCACGATGTACTACGAAGCCGACGCCAAGCCCGAGCTCTTGAAGAGCAAGAAGATCGCGATCCTCGGCTACGGATCCCAGGGCCACGCGCACGCGCTCAACCTGCACGACAGCGGTTACGACGTGCGCGTCGGACTGCGCCCCGAGTCGTCATCGGTGCTGAAGGCCGAGGATGCCGGACTGCGAGTGCTCTCGATCGGCGACGCCTGTAAAGAGGCCGACGTCATCATGGTGCTGGTGCCCGACACCGAGCAGAAGCGCACCTACGACACCGACATCGCGCCCCATCTCAGTGCGGGCAAGTGCCTGCTCTTCGCCCACGGCTTCAACATCCGCTTCAACCTGATCAACCCCCCGGCCGACGTCGACGTCGCGATGGTGGCGCCCAAGGGACCGGGCCACCTCGTACGTCGGACCTACCGCGAGGGCGGCGGCGTGCCGGCCCTGATCGCGGTGCACCAGGACGCGACCGGCCACGCCCACGACCTCGCGCTGGCCTACGCGCACGGCATCGGCGCCACGCGCGCGGGCGTGCTCGAGACGACGTTCACCGAGGAGACCGAGACCGACCTCTTCGGCGAGCAGGCCGTGCTGTGCGGCGGCGTGTCGGCGCTGGTGCGCGCCGGTTACGAGACTCTCGTCGAGGCCGGCTACCAGCCCGAGAGCGCCTACTTCGAGTGCCTGCACGAACTCAAGTTGATCGTCGACCTGATGTATGAAGAGGGCATCACCGGCATGCGCTTCAGCGTCTCGGACACCGCCGAGTACGGCGACCTCACCCGCGGGCCACGCGTCATCACCGAAGGCGTGAAGCACGAGATGAAGAAGATCCTCACCGAGATCCAGGACGGCACGTTCGCGGCCGAGTGGATCAAGGAGAACGAGATCGGTCGCCCGCGCTACCGCGAGCTTCGCGACGCCGGCAAGAAGCACCCGATCGAGGACATCGGCAAGAAGTTGCGCGCCATGATGCCCTTCGTCTCGGCGGGCAAGGAGAAGGTCTCGGACGTCTCGGGCGGCGACACCGACTAGCGCGTCTCGGCGTCGTGGACGATGCCCTTCAACAGACCGGGAAAGACCAGCACGTGGAAGGGGGCGATGGCGTACCAGTACGCGCGCCCGAGCAGTCCTCGGGGCTTGAACAGCGCCTCCTGGGTGACCGTGGTGCCCTGGTCGCCAGCGGCGACGGTCCACTGGAGC
>JADGOJ010000033.1 GCA_017883045.1 Acidimicrobiales bacterium | reverse complement strand
GACAACCTTTTTAACCCGCTAGAAGGCCGTACAGCGCGCGGTCTTTTTGATGCCTTGCCAACGACTCCTCAAAGACCTCTATATTCAACAGTCTCCTAGACCCGAGCAAGAAGTTGTCAAGGTATAGCCTTCGCCAGTGCGTATCGCCACCTGGAACATGGAGCGTGAGGGGCGAGGCCAAGCGCACTCATCAGCGTACGACGCCGCTCTGGCGTCGTACTTCTCTGATCTTGCCGTCGTCACCGAGCCCGGTCCCAACTTCGTAATTAGATATGTCGATGCAGTGATGTCATCTGCCCAACGAGTGGGAAAGAGCGGACCCGAATCATGGGTCGCAATCGTGGGTGCCGGTCTCGCGCCAATAGACATCGAGACTCCGTACTCGCGGCTGGCCGCGGCGGCGTTTACTGAGGCCTTCGGGACCCCGGTGGCCATCTACGGTTCAATCCTGCCGTGGAATGCAGCCGCAACTCAGGCCCCGGATGTCTACGGGCATGACGCTCTTCCCTTCAACGAGTTGTTCGATCGAGCGCTGCACGAGCAGGTGTCCGACATCAAGGCGATTGCCGTTGAGTTCGGTCCAGGCAACGTTTTCTGGGCGGGTGACTTCAACCATCCGCTGGAAGGACCTCTTCAGGGATTTGCCGCGCACGCGCGAAGGGCAATCTCCGCCGCCCTCGACGGCCTAGGAATGCGAGCTTTCAACGCCAGTGCGCCTCACGCGAAGCCTCGTGCGAATTCGATCGACCTGATCTGCGGCTCGGCAAACCTCTCGAGCAACGTTGTCGAAGACTGGCTCCCAACTGCCGATGGTCGCCCACTCTCAGATCATCGTGCGTATTGCGTCGAGATTGGTTGGTCCGTCTGAACTGTCGGTGAGATCCTCTTCAATTGCGAGCGTTTGGCGAGTCATTTCGACGGCCGGTTGGGCTTTCACGAGCAGGTCACGCGACCAACGCGGAGAATTCATCTGATGTTCAACCGCCGGACATCGTACGCCCAGCAATGCGCCCTTGTCGGCGCTAGCCTTCGCCTCGGACCTCCAAAATGGCGGCCCGAAACCCCACGGGAGGTGGTTTTAGTGGTGTTAGGAAAAAGAGTCAGTGCGATATTGCTGGCCGGAGCGACGATGACCAGCATGGCGGCTGTGTCGATCTCAACGACGGCGCAGTCCGCGAGTGGCGCGACGAACGTGAACTGGGCGAAAGTAACCCAACTCACCAAGACCGGGCCGAAATCGATGACGGCCTTGATCGCCGCCGCGAAGAAGGAAGGCCACCTCAACGTGATTGCCTTGCCGACCAACTGGGCGAACTACGGCGCGATCATGAAGGGCTTCACCAAGAAGTACCACATCAAGATCAATTCGGCCAACCCCGAGGGCTCGAGTGCGCAAGAAGTGACCGCCTTGCAAGTCGACAAGGGTCGCTCGAGTGCGCCGGACGTGATCGACGTGGGGACCAACTACGCCATCACCGCTCAGACCAGCGGACTGCTGGCCCCCTACAAGGTGTCGACGTGGAGCGCGATCCCGACGGCGCTGAAGCAGGCCAAGGGTTACTGGTTTGACGACTACGGCGGCTACGTGGCGATCGGCTGTGACTCGACGGCCGTGCCGACGTGTCCGACCTCGTTCACGCAATTGGCCACACTGGCAGTCAAGGGCTCCAAGTACACGGTTGGTCTCAATGACAGTCCGACGGCGTCTGCGTCTGCGCTCGCTGGCGTGATCGCGGCGGCCATTGCTTCGGGCGGATCGCTCAGTGACGTATCTTCGGGCGTGACGTACTTCGCCAACTTGAACAAGGCCGGCACCTTCGTGCCCGGCAAGTCCGCGTTGTCGACTGTGCAGAACCACACGACGAACATCGTCATCTGGTGGGACTACCTCCAGGCGGGGGGCATCAGCGCGGCCGTGCCGGGTTGGAAGATCAACGTCCCCTCGGACGCAGCCTTGGGTGAGTACTACAGTCAGGCGATCGCCAAGGCTGCACCGGACCCCGCGGCGGCTCGCCTGTGGGAGGAGTACCTGTACTCAGTCACCGGTCAGAACCTGTTCCTCCAGGGACTCGCTCGTCCAGTAGAACTGGCGTACATGCAGGCGCACGGTACGGCCAATAAGGCGTGGCTCGCGAAGTTGCCTGGTCTTCCCAAGGGAATGACGTTGCAGTACCCGACGGTCACCCAGATCACCAACGCCGCCACGGCCGTGAACAACACCTGGGCGACGCAGGTTGGCGGCTGATCCAACGGCTACGTTCAGTCATTAATGCCTAACTATGTAACAGACGTCACCGACCCGGGTACTTCGTTGCCCGGGTCGGTGACGTCTGCCCCCCGACACAGTCCCACCCTGCGAAAACTTCGTCGCGCCGGCGTGCCCGCACTCGCGATGACGCCGTTCTTCCTCTACACCATCCTCGGCCTCGGCATTCCCACGATAACCGTCGTCGATCTCGCATTTCGCACGTCGTCGGGAAAGTTCACGCTCGCCAATTTGCACGCCGCGACGACGGGCGTGTACCGCCTCGGGTTCGAGAACAGCATCAAGATGGCGGTGCTCACCTCGGTCATTCCTGGGATTCTCGGCGTCATCCTCGCCTACGCGATCCAGACCGGACGCAGTGGCGTGATGCGTCGCCTCGTCGCGACTGCGTCGGGCGTGCTCGCCAACTTTGGCGGCGTGAACCTCACGTTCATGTTCATCGCCGCTTACGGGTCTCAGGGCATCATCACGCTCTGGCTGCACGCCATTGGCATCAACCCCTACAGCCACGGATTGAGGCTCCCTACCTTCTGGGGCGTGTCGTTCGTCTACATGTACTTTCAGATCCCGCTGATGGTGTTGGTGATCACGCCGGCGCTGTCGGGTCTTCGCCCCTCGTGGCGAGAGGCCGCCCAGAACATGGGCGCCTCGAGTTGGCGTTACTGGCGCCACGTCGGTATTCCGGTACTGCTGCCGTCGATCCTCGGCGGGATGCTCCTGCTCTTCGGTAGCTCCTTCGCCGCGTACGCGACGGCTGAGGCGCTCACGGGCGGAATCATTGCGTTGGCACCGATACAGATTGGCGACCTGGTGAACGGCAACGTCATCTCGGGCCAGCAGAACCTTGGCTACGCCATTGGATTCGGGATGCTGGTGGTGCTCGCGGTGACGATGATCCTCTACGGTCTCGTTCGCAGGAGGGCGTCGAAATGGCTACGATAGGCGCCGCCATGAGTGCCGAATTCATGATGGAGGAGGCGCTCGCTCCCCAGGCCCCGGTCAACCGACGTCGTCCACGCTTTCGCACGTGGCGCCTCATCGTCATGTTGCTCGCCGGCGCGTACTTCCTCTTGCCGATCTACGCCGGACTCAAATTCGCACTTGAGAACGACGCGGGCCACTTCTCGTTCTTCGCGGTGAAGGCGTTGCCCACCGAGCCCGGCTTCGGCGCGGCGTTCTGGCTCTCGATGCGACTCTCGCTCGTCACGGTCGTGCTCTCGATGGTCCTGATGGTCCCCACGACGATCTACGTGCACCTGCGACTGCCCAAGGTGCGCCGCGTCGTCGAGTTCATCACGATCTTGCCGATCGTGATCCCGCCGATCATCCTCATCACCGGTGTGCTTGGTTCGTACCCGTTGTGGTTGAAGGCCTCGCCCTATCTCTTGAGTCTCGTCTACGTGATCCTCGCGATGCCCTTCGTCTACCGCTCGCTCGACGCGGGGCTCAGTTCGATCGACCTGAAGACCCTCGTGGAGGCGTCGCGCTCGCTCGGCGGCAGCTGGTTCGCCACGATGCGCCGCGTGATCCTGCCGAACCTGCGGCCGGCGCTGCTCTCGGCAATGGTGCTGAGCCTCGCGTTGGTACTCGGTGAGTTCACCATGGCGAGTCTCGACCTCTGGGAGACGATCCCGGTCTGGATCGTCAACTTCCAACAGCAAGACGGTCACGTGACCGTTGCGGCGTCGATGCTCGGTCTCATCGGCAGCTGGGTCCTGCTCACGCTTATAGTTTCACTCGATCGATCACAGTCACGTCGCTCGCTTCGTAAGACCGGCGGACTATGACCCAGATGAAAGAGACCTCCATGACCGACTCGTCGATCACCGCGGGTACCACCAAAGGCGCGCAGGTCGAACTGGACCAACTGGTGCGCACGTACGGCCAGGTGCGCGCCCTCGACGGGTTCTCCCTGTCGATCGCGCCCGGGGAGTTCGTGGCGTTGCTCGGCCCCTCGGGGTGCGGCAAGACAACCGTGCTGCGCGTGCTCGCGGGCTTCGAGCAGCCCGACAGCGGGCGCGTACTCGTCGACGGGAACGACATCTCCGACGTCAGTGCGCAAAAGCGTGACATGGGCATGGTCTTTCAGAGCTACTCACTCTTTCCCAACATGAGCGTGATCAACAACGTCATGTTCGGGCTGCGCATGCGCCACCAGGGTCGATCAGATTCACGCTCCAAGGCCGGTCAGCTGCTCGAGCTCGTGGAACTGAGTGACCAATCCACGAAGTACCCCCACCAGCTGTCCGGCGGCCAGCAACAGCGCGTCGCCCTCGCGCGCGCCCTCGCCATCGAACCTCGGGTCCTGCTGCTCGACGAGCCGTTGTCGGCCCTCGACGCCAAGGTGCGCGCCGAGTTGCGTGATCAGATTCGCTCGCTCCAGCAGCGACTCGCCATCACGACCGTCTTCGTCACCCACGACCAGGAAGAGGCGCTCTCGATGGCCGACCGGGTCTGTGTCATGTCGAGCGGTCACATCGAACAGACCGCCACGCCCGCCGTTCTCTACGCCCGCCCGACGACGGCCTTCGTTGCCCAGTTCGTCGGCATTTCGAGTCGCGTGCCCGTCGAGACGTCGGGCAATGAGGTCGTCGTCTTCGGTCAGCGTTGCCCGATCCGCACCGGCGAAGCCTTGTCCGGGTCCGGGCACAACGACGCGCTGCTTCGCCCCGAGGACTTCGGCATCGACATCGACCCCAACGGCAAGGGATTCGTCACGCACAAGAGTTTCCTCGGCGCGATCACCCGTCTGATCGTTCAGGTGGGCGAGATTTCGGTTCGCGTCGACGTGCGCAGCGATCAGGGCGCGGACATCGAGCTCGGCACGCACGTGACCCCCAAGGTCATCGCCCGTGACGTCCTGGTCGCCCCGCGGGTCGCGGCGGCGCCGGTCGAGCCGCTCTAGGAGACTGTTGAACAATTCGTCTCGCAATGCCGGACTTCACCGCGCTGGTCGTTGAGAATTGAAGGGTGCAAGGACTCAGCGAACTCAACCGTGAACTACTCGACGCGTCGGCGCTTTGTCGCCAACTTGTGCCCAAAGGCAGTGTCGAAGCTTTCTTGGCCGACCATCGTCACGAGTTGTTCCCCGACGAGATGTTCGAGGACCTCTTCGCATCCAAGCGCGGTCGCCCCTCGATCCCGGCGGACACGGTGGCCTCGGTCATGGTGTTGCAAGCGCTCGAAGGGCTCTCGGACCGCGACGCCGCCCGGGCTCTGACCGACCGAATCAGTTGGAAGGTGGCGTGTGGACTCGCCCTGGACGAAGCGGGCTTCGACTACTCGGTCCTCACCTACTGGCGCACTCGGCTGCGCCACTCCAGTCGCCCCGAGCGAATCTTCGAGGCGGTGCGCTCGGTGATCGACGCCACCGGAGTCTTGAAGGGCAAGACGCGCCGAGCGCTCGACTCCACGTTGCTCGACGACGCCGTCGCGACCCAGGACACCGTCACCCAACTGGTCGCCGCGATCCGACGGGTGCGCCGCGTCGTCTCCGGTGCTGGCGAGGTTCCCCTCGTCGCCCACGACTACGACAACTCTGGCAAGCCGCTCATCGCCTGGGACGACGAGGTGGCCCGCGACGAGCTCGTCGACGCGTTGGTCACCGACGCGCGGCACCTACTCGACGCCTGCGAGGGTCTCGAGGACCTCGACAAGCCCGAGGGCGCCGCGGCGATCGGGCTGCTCGCGCTTATTGCGGGCCAGGACGTCGAACTCGACGACCACGGCCACTGGCGGATCGTTCGCGGGGTCGCCAAGGACCGCGTCATCTCCGTGGTCGACCCCGAAGCGCGCCACATGCGCAAGTCCCGTGCCCACTACCGCGACGGCTTCAAGGCGCACCTGGCCGTCGAGCCCGAGACCGGACTCATCACCGCGGCGGCCCTGACGCCCGCGAGCACTCCCGACGGACCGACCGGCGTCGAACTGCTCGAGGGCGAGGAGTCGGGTCTGCAGGTGCTCGCCGACGCCGCCTACGGATCGGGCGAGACCCTCGCCGCACTCGCTGAGGCCGGTCACCAACAGGCGATCAAGCCTCATCCCACCACCACGGCGATCCCCGGAGGGTTCCACCGCGACGACTTCATCGTCGACGAAGAGGCCGGCATCGCCACCTGTCCCGCCGGACACGTTGTTTCCATCACCACGTCGCGAAACGCCGTGTTCGGAAACCGCTGCGCAAACTGTCCGCTCCGTTCCCGCTGCACGAACGCCAAAGAGGGGCGAACCATTCACCTCACTGATCACGACGTCGAGCTCGTCGAGTCGCGTCGCGCCTGGCGCGACGGTGACTTCATTTCGGACTATCGAAAGTATCGCCCGATGGTCGAACGATCGATTGCGTGGCTCGTGAAGGACCACTACCGACGCGTCAGATTCCGCGGCGTCGAAAAGAACCAGATGGGCCTCACGACCCGGGTTGCCGCTATCAACCTGCGGCGTCTGGTCACTCTTGGGCTCGAGCATGACGGAGGATGGAGGCTCGCCACCACCTGAGAGCACGCGGCGCAAGTCCAGGTCGTCAATAAAGGGACCACTTCACGGGCGTTGCCCACCAGGATGGCCGACTTCGACCCTCTTCACGTCGACGCTTCGGTTCAGACATATCCCGGACTTGCAGTTCTGAGAATACACACCGATCGGGCGTTATTCAACAGTCTCCTAGAGGGCCAGCAGTTCCTCGAGTTCGGCGCGCACGGCACCGACGATCGAAGCCGCCTCGGCGCGTTGGCTCGCGAGCGGGGTCGTCGCCGATGGCGCCGGCGTGACCTCGATGTACGCCTTCAACTTCGCCTCGGTGCCCGACGGCCGCACGACCGCCCGGCCGGTCGGACCGAGGCGCAAGAGCACCCCGTCGGTGGGGGCGAGCCCGGCGTAGCCCTCCGCCAAGTCCACGACCTCGCTGACGACGATGCCGCCGAGCGTCGCGGGCGGGTGCTCTCGAAGTGACGCCACGGAGGCTCTGATGGCGCCCATGCCCATCGGTCCGTTCGCGCGCAACGACAGCTGCGCTACCGAGTGGACCCCGAAGTGCGTCTCGATCTCGTCGAGCCGGTCGAGCAGGGACTTGCCCTCGCGGGCCAGATCGTGCGCGAGACGGGCCAACGCCAAGGCGGCGGACATGCCGTCCTTGTCGGCGACGGCGGGGTCCACCGCATAGCCGAGCGCCTCCTCGTAGCCGAATCGCAGGACCCCTTCGCCCGCCGCTCGCGAGATCCACTTGAAGCCCGTGAGCGTCTGGGCGAACGCGACCCCGGCCTCTCGCGCCATCGCACGCAGCATCGTCGAGGACACGATCGTGGTGGCGACGACGTCGCGCGGGTCCTTCATCGCGGGCAGGAGGGCGGACGCGAGCAGCCAGCCGATCTCGTCACCGCGCAGCAGGTGCCAGCCCGTCGCGCCGCGAACGGCCGCCCCGAGACGGTCGGCGTCGGGGTCGTTGGCGATCACCAGGTTCGATCCCACCTCGTCGGCGCAGGCCATCGCGAGGTCGAGCGCGCCGGGCTCTTCGGGGTTGGGGAACGGCAGCGTCGGGAACGCACCGTCGGGGGCGAACTGCGCCGCCACCGGCGTCACCGAGGCGAAGCCGGCCCCGGCGAAGAGGTCCATCATGAGTGAACCGCCGACGCCGTGCAGTGGCGTGTAGGCGATGCGCAGGCCACTGCCGCCAACGACACCGAACCTCTCGGTGAAGTGCGCGCGGTACCCGGCGAGCACGTCGGCGCCGACGTAGTGGTGGTGCGCGCTCGTGCGCTCGGCGAGCGCCGGGGCCGGCGCGGCGCGAGCGCTTCGCTCGACGATCTCGTCGTTGGGTGGGACGATCTGCGCGCCGTCGCTCGAATAGAGCTTGTAGCCGTTGTCCATCGGCGGGTTGTGGCTCGCGGTGACCATGATGCCCGCGGCCGCCTCGAGCGCCTTCACGCAGTACGCCACGAGCGGCGTCGGCAGCGGTCCGGGCATCTCGAAGACCTCGACCCCCGCACCGAGCAACACCCTGACGACCTCGTCGTTGAACGACTCCGACCCTCGCCGGGCGTCACGCCCGACCACGACGCCCCTGGTCCGCTCGACGCCGATCTCCTCGAGCCACGCCACGACGCCCTGGGTCGCGCGACGGACCGTGCAGCGATTCATCCCGGCGGGCCCCGCCATGACCGGACCGCGCAGCCCGGCCGTGCCGAAGGTCAGCGGCGCGGCGAAGCGGCGCTCGAGCTCGCTCTCGTCGTTGGCGTCGAGCAGTGCCTGCAGCGTCGAACGATCGCCCTCGTCGGGATCGGAGGCGATCCACGCCGCCACCTGCTCGCGCAGGGCCTGATTCACAGGACCGGAATGATGCGCGTCAGCAACGCCCCGAGCGACGCGGCGGCGTTCTGTCCAGCCTCGAGGACCCCTTGGTGGTCGAGGTGCCCGGGCGTGACGCCCGACGCGTGGTTGGACACCAGGCTGAGACCGAGAACCTCTGCGCCGAGGTGACGGGCGGCGATCGCCTCGAGCACGGTGGACATGCCGGCCAGGTGCGCGCCCATCGTGCGAGCCATCGCGATCTCCGCGGGCGTCTCGTAGTGCGGCCCGCGGAAACCGCAGTAGACGCCATCGCTCAGGTCGGGCACCGCCGTGTGCACCAGGGCGCGCAGGCGCGCACTGTAGAGGTCGGTGAGGTCCACGAACCGGGGCCCGTAACCCTTGGGCGGCGCGGCGCCCTCCAGGGGCGACGTCGCGGTCAGATTGATGTGGTCGCGAATGACGACCACGCGACCGGGGTTCCAGTCGGGGACGATCCCGCCGGCGGCGTTGGTCAGAACCACCCTGGTGGCGCCCGCCGCGACGACGGTGCGCACCGCGTGGACGACCTGCGCCGCGCTGTTGCCCTCGTACAGGTGAACCCGGCCATCGACGAGCGCCACGCGGCGGTCGGCGACCGTGAGCGACAGGATCTCGCCGCCGTGGCCCTCGACCGTCGGCGCGACGAAGCCGCTGAGCGACGCCATGGCGACGCGGCTGGTGGGCGTGCCAAGCGCGAGCGCACCCTCGCGCCAGCCCGACCCCAGCACGATGGCGATGTCGTAGCGCTCGACGCCACTCGCCTCGCGGAGCTCGTCGGCGGCCCGGCGGGCGAGTTTGTAGGGGTTCTTCATCACTGTCCGATCGTGTGCCAGACGGTGGACGTCTCGACGAAGGCACGTAGTCGTCGAAGCGACGCGGCGGGGTCGGGTCGGTCGCGCAGCACCCGCTTGATCGAGCCCGAGGCGACCGCGGCGAGCTCGCTCGCCGTCGCTGGCGTGAGGCCGCCGAGGTCTATCCCGTCGACGTCCTCGTGTGCGGCGAGCGTCGGCGCCAACTCGTCGCTCAGGCCCGTCACGATGTTGAGCACGCCACCGGGGAAGTCCGAGGTCGCGGTCATCTCGCCGAGCAGGACCGCTGGCGTCGGCCGGCGCTCACTGGGGATCGCGACGACGGTGTTGCCGACGCAGATCGGGGCGAGCACCGTGTCGACGAAGCCCTGGAGCGACGAGTCCTGGTCGGCGATCACGGCGACGACGCCGCTCGGCACCGGCACCGAGAAGTTGAAGAACGGACCGGCCACGGGATTGGACCCGCCGAAGACCTGGGCGATCTTGTCGGTCCATCCGGCGTACCAGACGATGCGGTCGATCGAGCGCGACACGATGGCCTGGGCCTCGCGGGTCTTGACCCCTTCGCACAGCTCGACGTGCTCGGCCAGTTCGTCGCGACGCGACTCGGCCATCTCGGCGAGGCGGTAGACGACCTGGCCGCGGTTGTAGGCGGTGGCGCCCCACCACTTGGCCTGGGCCGCGCGCGCCGCCACCACGGCGTCGCGCAGGTCCTTGCGTGACCCCTGGGCCACGTTGGCGAGGAACTCGCCGGCGAAGGACGTGACCTCGTAGCTGCGCCCCGACTCCGAGCGGGGGAAGGCGCCGTTGATCAGCAGCTTGTAGGTCTTTCGAACATCCAGGCGCTCAGACATCGAGGTACGCCTCCAACCCGTGCCGTCCGCCCTCGCGCCCGAAGCCGGACTCTCGCATGCCCCCGAACGGACTCGTCGGATCGAACCGGTTGTAGGTGTTGGCCCAGATCACCCCGGCGCGCAGCCGCTGCGCCACCCACAAGGCCCGGCTCCCCTTCTCGCTCCACACCCCGCAGGCCAGTCCGTAGTTCGTGTTGTTGGCCTTGGCAACGGCCTCGTCGGGCGTGCGGAACGTCAGCACCGACAGCACCGGTCCGAAGATCTCGTCGCGCGCGATGCGGTGCGACTGGGCCACGTCGGCGAAGATCGTCGGGGCGAACCAGTAGCCCTTCTCGGGCAGAACGCACGAGCTGGTGTAGCGGGTCGCCCCCTCACGCTCCCCGTACGCGCTCAGTTCCTCGATGCGAGCCAGCTGGGCCGCCGAGTTGATCGCCCCGACGTCGGTGTTCTTGTCCATGGGATCGCCGACGCGCAACTGCTCGACCCGGCGCACCAGTCGGCGCAGGACCTCGTCCGCCACGGTCTCTTGGACCAGCAGCCGCGATCCGGCGCAGCACACGTGTCCCTGGTTGAAGAAGATCCCGTCGATGACGCCCTCGATCATCTCGTCGATCGGCGCGTCGTCAAAGACGATGTTCGCCCCCTTGCCGCCGAGCTCGAGGGTCAGGTGCTTGGCACTCGAACCGACGCTGCGCTGGATGAGTCGACCCACCTCGGTCGAACCGGTGAACGCGATCTTGTCGACGTCGGGGTGCTCCACGAGCGCGGCGCCCGTGGATCCGTCACCCGTGACGATGTTGACGACCCCGTCGGGCAGTTCGGCCTGCTGGAGGATCTCGGCCAGGATCAGCGCGCTGAGCGACGTCGTCTCGGCCGGCTTCAGCACGCACGTGTTGCCGGCGGCGAGCGCCGGGGCCAGCTTCCACGCGGCCATCAACAGGGGGAAGTTCCAGGGGATTATCTGCCCGGCGACGCCGAGCGACCGGGGACTGGCCCCGAAGCCGGCGTGGTCGAGCTTGTCCGCCCACCCGGCGTAGTAGAAGAAGTGCGCCGCGGCGAGGGGGATGTCGACGTCGCGCGACTCGCGGATGGGCTTGCCATTGTCGAGCGTCTCGACGACCGCCAGCTCCCGGGCTCGCTCCTGGATGATCCGCGCGATGCGAAAGAGGTATTTCGCGCGCTCGGCGCCGGTGGTCTTGGACCAGACCGACTCGTAGGCGCGCCGGGCCGAGGCGACGGCGCGGTCGACGTCGGCGGCGCTCGCCTGGGCCACGGTCGCCACCGTCTCCTCGTTGGCCGGGTTGATCGACGCGAACTGCACGTGGGCCGACGGGTCGGTGAAGGCGCCGTCGATGAAGAGGCCGTAACTGGGCGCCAGGCGCGCGACGGCGGCCGACTCGGGCGCGGGGTCGTACTCGAGGGAACCGAGCTGGGAGTTCGCGAGCTTCCTCTCGGTCACGTCAGTCCCCGCTGAATTCGTCGGCGCGAACGTACGCACCGCGTTGCTGCTTCAGTCGCTGCATCAAGAGGTCGTTCAAGAGCGACGAGGCGCCGAAGCGAAAGAGCGTCGGGGAGAGCCACGCCGCGCCCACGGTCTCGTTCACCAGCACGAGGTAGCGGATGGCGTCCTTCGTGCTGCGGATGCCGCCGGCCACCTTCACCCCGACGACCCGGCCCGTGGTCTCGGCGAAGTCGCGCACCGCCTCAAGCATCACGAGGGCGACCGGCGTCGTCGCCGAGACGGCGACCTTTCCGGTGGAGGTCTTGATGAAGTCGGCTCCCGCGAGCATCGCGATCCAACTAGCCCGGCGGACGTTGTCGTAGGTCACCAGCTCACCGGTCTCGAGGATCACCTTCAGGTGCGCGTTGCCGCACGACTCCTTCACCGCCACGATCTCCTCGAAGACCTGACCGATCCGTCCCGAGAGGAACGCGCCGCGATCGATGACCATGTCGATCTCGTCGGCGCCGGCGCTGAGCGCCTCGCGCACGTCCAAGAGCTTCACGTTGAGCGACGCTCGCCCCGAGGGGAACGCGGTCGCCACCGAGGCGACCGCGACGCTCGACGTGCCGAGGACCTTGCGGGCGTGCGCGACGAGGTCGGGGTACACGCAGACCGCGGCGACCGACGGAACGCTGGAATCGCGCGGGTCGGGGTGCATGGCCTTGGTGCAGAGCGACGCCACGCGGCCGGGCGTGTCGGCTCCCTCGAGGGTCGTGAGGTCGACCATCGAGATCGCCAGGTTGATCGCCGCCAACTTGGTCGACTTCTTGATCGACCGGGTCGCGAGTTTGGCCGCCCGGGCCTCGACACCGACCGCGTCGACACCCGACAGGCTCGCGAGAAGTCCGTGGAGCTGGGCTTCGGACTCGATCGCCGGCAGAGTGCTCGGCGACGGGATCCTCACACCATGGTCTTGGATGGTGACGAGGCGAAGCGGGGCGGTGCTCACCTCGCCAACGCTAGCAACGAAGCGCCTTCGAAGCGCAAAGCAGCGGGCTAGTTGAAGTGGGGCAACTCGTTCGAGGCCAGTCGTGCGGCGAGCGATGGCGCGGCCGCATCCTTCGGACTCACGATGGCCTCGCCGCTGATCGACCACGGCACGTTGATCTGCGGGTCGAACGGGTCTATCTCGAGTTCCGCCTTCGCGTTGAAGGGCGACGAGAGCAGATAGGACAACGCGGCGGCCTCGCTCGTCACGCAGAACCCGTGGGCCACGCCCGCGGGCAACAGCACCGAGCGCACGTCGTTGGCCGCCAGGTGCACCATCTCGTACCTACCGAACGACGGCGAGTCGACGCGCACGTCGACGATCACGTCGTCGAGCTCGCCGAACACACACGTCACCACCTTCGCCTGGCCCTCGGGGGCCAACGAGTAGTGCAAGCCGCGCACGACGTTGCGCTTGGACATCGAGAGGTTCGCCTGTCGGGCGTGGAAGTCGAGGCCCTGGGCCTCGAAGTCCCCCAACTTGAACCACTCACGAAAGAAGCCGCGATCGTCGCTCCACACGGGCGACTCCAGAACGAAGAGCCCGGGGATCGACAGCTCGGTCAGGTTCACGACTGCCGGTCCTTCAGCGGGCGCCACCACGACTCGTTCTCGCGGTACCACTTGACAGTCTGGGCGAGGCCCTCGTCGAAGGCGACCCGGGGTTGGTAGCCGAGTTCGTCGCGGATCTTCGACCAGTCGACCGAGTAACGACGATCGTGTCCGAGCCGGTCGGTGACGGACTCGATCATCGACTCGTCGTGGCCGCATAGGTCCAAGAGTCGATGCGTCAACTCTCTGTTGGTCAACTCGGTGCCGCCGCCGATGTTGTAGATCTCACCGGCCCGACCGCTCTCGAGCACGAGCAGCACGCCGCGGCAGTGGTCATCGACGTGCAGCCAGTCGCGCACGTTGAGCCCGTCGCCGTAGAGTGGCACCTTCTCGCCGTCGCTGAGGTTGGTCACGAAGAGCGGGATGACCTTCTCGGGGAACTGGCGCGGTCCGTAGTTGTTCGAACACCTGGTCACCACGACGCCGAGGCCGTAGGTCCGGTGATAGGCCAGCGCCGCCAGGTCCGACCCGGCCTTGCTCGACGAATACGGCGAGTTCGGCTCGAGCAAGTGATCCTCGCGCCAGGCGCCCTGCGCGATCGATCCGTAGACCTCGTCGGTGGAGATGTGCACGAACCGTTCGACGCCGCCGTGGCGGGCGCTCTCGAGGAGCTGCTGAGTGCCGAGCACGTTGGTCTCGAAGAAGGCGCGTGCGCCGGTGATCGACCGATCGACGTGGCTCTCGGCGGCGAAGTGCACGACGGCGTGCGCCCCACGCAGCAGGTCCTCGGTCACCTCGGCGTCGTTGATCGACCCCTCGACGAAGGTGACCCGCGAGTCGCGAAGCACGTTGTTCATGTTCTCTCGACGACCCGAGTAGGTCAGTGCGTCGAGCAGGACGATCTCGTCGTAGCCCAAGCGGTCCGCCTGTTCGACGAGCAGTTCGCTGAACCTTGAACCGATGAACCCGGCCGCCCCGGTGATCACTACACGCATGGAGGTACCTCGGCCTTTAGAAAGGGGTTGCAGGACTTCTATACTAATGGAGTGAAGGGAATCATTCTGGCTGGGGGCAGCGGCACGCGCCTCCATCCCATAACTCGCGCCGTCTCCAAGCAGCTGCTCCCCATCTACGACAAGCCGATGATCTACTACCCGCTCAGCACGTTGATGCTGGCCGGACTGCGCGAGATCCTCTTGATCACGACGCCGCACGATCAAGACGCGTTCCGCCGACTGCTCGGCGACGGCTCCCAGCTCGGACTCGAGATCTCCTACGTCGTCCAGGACCGACCCGACGGCCTCGCCCAGGCGTTGATCCTCGGCGAGGAGTTCCTGAACGGCGACAAGTGTGCGCTCATCCTCGGCGACAACCTCTTCTACGGCCCCGGGCTCGGCACGCACCTGCACGAGAACACGACCGTCGAGGGGGCCTTGATCTTCGCCTACCAGGTGAGCGACCCGTCGGCCTACGGCGTCGTTGAGTTCGACGACGAAGGTCTGGTCATCTCGATCGAGGAGAAGCCGGCCAAGCCCAAGAGCCACTACGCCGTGCCGGGCATCTACTTCTACGACGAGAAGGCCTCGGAGCTGGCCCGTCAACTCACGCCCAGCGACCGCGGCGAGTTGGAGATCACGGCCCTCAACAACGCCTACCTCGAGCGCGGTGAGTTGCGCGTCGAGGTGCTGTCGCGCGCCACCACGTGGCTCGACACCGGCACGCACGAATCGCTCTACGAAGCGGGCGGGCTCATTCGCACGCTCCAGCACCGGATCGGACTGCGCATCGGCGACGTCGAGCAGATCGCCCGCGACCAGGGCTGGATCTAGTCGGAGGCGGCCGTAGGGACGACCACGTCGGCCCCGGCCCCGAGAAGGGCCCTCAGGGCCCGGTACCTCGCCACCGCCCACCAGATCGCCCACACCATGAAGACGTCGCCCGCCCCGGCAACCCACGCCAACGCCGAAGAGTGCACGACCGACACGAAGGTCAAGAGAACGGACTCGACGAGGATCGCGACGAGGCAGATGATGGCGGGGTAGCCGTACTGGACGGCGGCCCGGCTGACTCGCTCGGACCCTTCGGCCGAGGCACGCCAGAAGACGTTGAGCACCTCGCGCTTCTCCTTGAACGAGCAACTCCGGTAGACGTCGAGGTTCACAGCGCCAACCTTACCGACGGGTCGCACCCGCCAAACGGAGCACGAGATCTTCACAACGCGAGAGGACCCACGGTCCGTCGCCGCGATCGTGCTACCTAGAAAAGCCGAGCAGCGCCGCCTCGGCGCCGTGGGCCAGCGACTTGTGCTGGCCCAGCGTCGCACGGTCGAGCGACGACATCGCCTGGGCGACGGCGAGCGCGTGGCCCAGCACGTCCTGTTCGCTGGCCGTGGCCTCGATGATCCCGAAGCGCAACGCGTCGGGTGCCGCGAACCGGCGCGCGGTCGTCGCCGCGACGATCGCGGTCGCCCGGGGCAGCCGGTTCGTCAGAATCGACCACAGCCTCTGGTCCAGGGCCAAACCGATCTCCGCCTCGTTCATGCACCAGAAGCCCCGGTCCTCGCGCATCACGCGGTAGTCGAAGGCGCACGAGATCAGGGCGCCCCCGGCGAAGGTATGCCCGTTCAGCGCCGCCACCGTATAGGCGGGAAAGACGAGCAGTCGTCCGATGGTGCGCTCGAGCTCGAGCAACGTCGCGGCGAACTCGTCGGGCTTGCTGGCGAAGCGCTCGAGGTCGAGCCCGTTGCAGAAGAACTTGCCCTTGCCCGTCAGCACGATCGACAGCGGCCCGTTCATGGCCTCGAGCTCGTCGAGGATCGAGTTCAGTCCGGCGAGGGAGTCGAGATTGATGCGGTTCTCCCCCGCGTCCCACGTCAGTACGGCGACCGGGCCTTCCCGAGTCATGGAGATGTCCATGATGGAAGCCTACGGCGCGCGACTAGTGCGCGAGTAAGTTAGCGACTGTGAGCCAGAACACTGCACCGGTCCCCGAGCCCGACGTCTCGGCGGAAAGTCCCATCTCTGAACACTGGGTGTGGGTCGGGGCCCACCGGCCCGCGGTGCCGCGCGCGCTCTTCGAGCACATGACCGGCAACTGGGAGATCGCCGAGCCGAGCCTCGAGGTCCATCGCGCGGCGACTTTCAGCGCGGCGCGGCGCACGCAACTGGGCGAACAGTTCGCGGGCAAGACGCTCGTCATCGCGACGGGCAACCCGAAGGTCCGCGCCAACGACACGGACTACCGATTCCGCCCCGGTTCGGACTTCTTCTACCTGACCGGCTGCGTCGAGCCCGACGCCGTCCTGGTCATCGCCCCCAGCGCCCAGGGACCGCGATCGACGCTGTACGTGCCCGAGCGCCGCGACCACCAGACCCACGAGTTCTTCACCGACGCGCGCTACGGGGAGCTGTGGGTCGGCCCACGACGCGGCGTCACCGAGGCGGCGTCCTACTACGAGATCGACACGGCTCCGCTCGAGCACCTCGAGAAGGACCTCGCGTCGCTCAAGGCGGACGACGTCCTGGTGCTGCGCGGATTCGACGCCAAGGTCGACCAGCTGGTCGACGCGAGCGAGGGCGACGAATCGCTCGCCCGCGCAATGGGAGAGCAGCGCCTCGTGAAGGACGACTTCGAGGTCGACCAGCTGCAGCTGGCGATCAACTACACGGTCAAGGGCTTCGAGGACGTCGTGCGGGCCCTTCCGGCGGCCGAAGGTCGCGGCGAGCGAGTCATCGAAGGGATCTTCAACCTCCGCGCCCGCGTCGAGGGCAACGACATCGGCTACGACACGATCGCGGCCAGTGGCTCGAACGCCACGATCCTGCACTGGACGAGGAACGACGGGGCGGTGCGCCGAGGCGACATGCTATTGCTCGACGCCGGCGTGGAGTGTCACAACCTCTACACCGCCGACGTCACGCGCACGATGCCGGTGAGCGGCTCGTTCAGCACCGCGCAGCGTCGCATCTACGACCTGGTCCTCGCCGCACAAGAGGCGGGCATCGCCGCCGTGAGGCCGGGCGTCTCGTTCATGGCGCCCAACGAGGCCGCCATGAAGGTGCTGGCCGAGGGCCTCTTCGAACTGGGCATCTTGAAAGAAGAGCCCGAGGTCGCCCTTCGCAAGGATCGCCAGCTGCACCGTCGCTACACCCTGCACGGCGTCAGCCACATGCTGGGCATCGACGTGCACGACTGCGCGAAGGCGCGCGACGAGCACTACCACGGCGATCTGAAGGAGGGCTACGTCCTCACCGTCGAGCCGGGCCTCTACTTCCAGGCCAACGACCTGACGGTGCCCGCCGAGTACCGGGGCATCGGCGTGCGCATCGAGGACGACATCCTGGTCACCGCCGACGGGGCCAAGAACCTCTCGGCGGCGCTTCCCCGCGCGGCCCACGAGGTCGAGGCGTGGATGTCGGGCCTCTGGGCCGAGGGCCCCACCAACCTGAACCTCTAGTCCCGCTACGAAAGGACGCGCAGCGGGATGTGGCGAGGTCCGCGGACCTGGCCCTGGGCCCAGGTCACCGCACCGGGGTCGGCCAGTTCGAACTTCGAGAATCGCTTGATGAACTCCTCGATCGCGATGCGCAGTTCGAGGCGGGCCAGGTTCGACCCGGCGCAGCGGTGGATGCCGAGGCCGAAGGCGGCGTGACGATTGACGGCCCGGTCGATGATGAACTTGTCGGCGTCGTCGAAGGCCACGGGGTCGCGGTTGGCCGCGGGGAAGCCCAGCATCACCCAGTCGTCCTTCTTCATCGGGCATCCGAAGAACTCGTAGTCCTCCTTCACCATCCGGAACATGGTCACCGGGGCGTAGAAGCGCAGGAACTCCTCGACCGCGAGCGGCATCAGCTCGGGCTCGTTGACGAGTCGCTCGAGGTCCCTGGGGTTCTTCGCGAGGTGCCAGATCGACGATCCGATCGCCGACCACGTCGTGTCGATGCCGGCGACGAGGGTCAGCACCATCGTGCCGCGCACGTGCTCGGGGGCCAGTTTCTGGCCACCGACCTCGACGTTCAACAGGTAGCTCGTGAAGTCATCGCGGGGATTGGCGAGGTGCTCGGCGATCTGCTTGTCGAAGTACTCGGCCATCGGCTCGAACATCGGCGCGCGCACCTCGGGGTCCAGGTCGACCAGGTCGAGCACGAGGTGGACGAAGTCACGAAAGAGGTCCTCGTCCTCGGGCGGGAAGCCCAGCATGCGAGAGATCACCCCGGGCGAGATGAACTGCGCGTACTCGGTCCCCGCGTCGAAGTACTCCTTGGCGGCGATCTCGTCGAGGTGCAGGGTGCAGAGGTCGCGGATCTGGGGTTCGAGCGCGTTGACCGGGCCCGGCGCGAACGCGGGCAGGATCAGCCGTCGCGCGATCGCGTGGAAGGGCGGGTCCGAGGTGATGGGCGGCGCGCCACCTATCGGGGCCGGGATGAAGTTCGGCGGGTACTTGTTGTTGGAGATCACGACGTTGCGGCTCGTGAAGTGCTCGGTGTCGTTGGCGATCGCCGACACCATCTCGTGGGTCACCGGGAACCAGCCGCCGCCGTAGCGATCCGTGTGCGCGATCGGGCAGCGCTCGCGCAGGTCCTCCCAGATCGGGTAGGGATCGGCGACCCACCGCGGGTCCGTGTTGTCCCAGTCAGTGGCGAAATCCTCCACCGGCGGCTTCGTCGTCATCTACTTCCCCCCAAATCGTCACAGCGTGGCTCTTTGCGATCACCCGCCTACTTCAGCAGGCGGATCGGCAGGTTCCTCGGGCCGCGAATCTGTCCCGGCGCCCACGTCACCGCGCTCGGATCGGCCAGTTCGAAGCGCGGGAAGCGCTTGATGAACTCCTCGATCGCCACGCGCAGCTCCAGCCGGGCCAGGTTCGATCCGGCGCAGCGGTGGATGCCGAGGCCGAAGGCGACGTGGCGGTTCTGCGCGCGGTCGATGATGAACTTGTCGGCGTCCTCGAACACCGCGGGGTCGCGGTTGGCCGCGGGGAAGCCCAGCAGGATCCAGTCGTCCTGCTTCATCGGACAGCCGAGGTACTCCATGTCGTGCTTCACCAGTCGAGCCAT
>JADGOJ010000114.1 GCA_017883045.1 Acidimicrobiales bacterium | reverse complement strand
CGATGGAGAAGCGGCCCTCGAGGAAGTGGCGAGCACCATCCGTCAGGTGGTGCGGCTATGAAAGACGTGACGTCGAACCTCCGCACCGGCTGGCGCGGACAGAGCATCAACATCACGCCGGCAGAGCGCATCGCGCGCATTGGGATGGGCGGAGCGGGCGTCATCGCGGGGGCACTTCTGCTCGCTTCAGCGACCTCAGTCCTCGGCGCCATCTTGGAAGTGCTCCTCGCAGTCGCCGGACTCGATCTCGTCGTCACCGGCGCGCTCGGACACTGCCCGCTGTACGCCAACCTCGGCCACGTGCCGAAGTCACTAGGGGGCCAGTCATGAGCCACACGGATCACGCACCGACCAACGCACCCGAGCAGCATGAGACGGGTGGGCACGGCGGCCACAGTTGGATGATGATCGCCTGTTGTATTCCGATGATTCTGATCGCCGTCGTCTTGGTGGCCACCGGCGTCGTTTCGGCCGGCTTTCTGGGGTACGCGGTGGCGTGTCTCGGAATGATGTTCGTGATGATGAACATGATGGACCGCGGCGGGATGAAGATGTGATCTCGCTCGTGGCGCGGTTCTGATGAGTGCAAGCGACATTGTTGTCGTCGCGACTGACCTGATGGTCGTCGCTGGTCTCGGGTGGTGGTTCTTCGGTCCGAAGAAGACGACGACCTCGGAACTCGAAGGTGGCGTCCAGACCGTGCACGTCACGGTCCGAGGGGGCTACAACCCAAATCGGATCAGTGCCCGAACGGGTGTACCGTTGCGCCTGATCTTCGATCGCCAGGAGTCCGGAGATTGCACCTCGCGGGTGGTCTTTCCAGACCTGGGCGTCTCCGCCGAACTTCCGGCATTCGCCCAGACGACGGTGGAAATTCTCCCCGGAGCGCCCGGCGTGTACGCCTTCGCCTGTGGCATGAACATGAACCACGGCGTACTCACTGTGAACGACGAAAGCGCCTCGGCGACGACCCGTGCTGGGTCGGCGGATGGCGCCCGGTCGCCGGTCATCGTGCAACCCGTCGTTCGAGACGGCAACGCCCGCACGGGACACACCGACGGTGATGACCAGGAGACCGCTGAACGCCGCGCCGAGATCGCCGACCTCACGCGACGGGTTCTCCTGGGGGCCGTACTCACGGCGCCGGTGCTCTTTGGCGTAATGGCGAAGGATTTCCTTCACGCCACGTGGCTTCCGGCCATACTCACCAACCCGTGGTTCGCGCTCGCGATGATCACTCCGGTGTTCCTCTACACTGGCTGGCCGATTCACCGCACCGGCTGGATCGCCTTGGCCCATCGCAACGCGGACATGAACTCGCTGATCACGCTGGGGGCCTTTGCGGCGTTCACCTACAGCCTGGTGATCACGATCGCGCCCTCCCTCGCCCCGGTCAACGTGCGCGGTGTGTACTTCGAGGACGTCGGGTTCATCCTCACGCTCATCCTCCTCGGCCGGTTGATCGAGGTTAGAGCCAAGGCCGGCACGGGCGAAGCGATCCGGAGGTTGCTCGGCATGCAGGCACGCACCGCGCGAGTCCTGCGCAATGGGGTCGAGAGCGACCTGGCGATCGAAGAGGTCGTGCCCGGTGACGTGGTCTTGGTGCGCCCCGGCGAGAAGATCCCCGTTGACGGCAAGGTCACTGAAGGCCACTCGGCAGTCGACGAATCGATGGTGACGGGAGAGCCCATCCCCGTCGAAAAGGGGCCCGGTGACGAGGTCGTCGGTGCGACGATGAACGCCAACGGGTCACTGCGCGTCGAGGCGACGCGAGTCGGTGCGGACAGCGTGCTCGCCCAGATCGTCGACCTCGTTCGTCGCGCCCAAGCCTCACGTCCACCGATTCAGCGCCTTGCGGACCAGGTCTCGTCAGTGTTCGTCCCGGTCGTGGTCTTCATCGCACTGGGTGCCTTCGCCATCTGGTTCGTGGCCGGGCCCTCCCCGGCTCTCACCTACGCGATCATCACCGCGGTGACCGTGCTCGTCATCGCCTGTCCTTGCGCGCTCGGACTGGCCACGCCGCTGGCGGTGCTGGTCGGCACCGGTCGCGGCGCCACGAATGGAGTGCTCTTCCGATCGGCCGAGGCGCTCGAGACCGCGGGACGACTCAACACGATTGTGCTAGACAAGACCGGCACGATCACGGCGGGACACCCGGTACTCACCGACGTCGTAGTCCTCCTCGGATTCGACGAAGCCGAACTGCTCTCACTCGTGGCGAGCGCCGAGAACGACTCGGAGCATCCGCTGGCCGCGGCCATCGTGGCCGGCGCCGCTCAGCGAGGACTCGCGGCGCCTCGGGCGACGTCGTTCACCTCGGTCACTGGTCAAGGCGTGCGGGCTCGCGTGGAAGGTCACGACGTCCTCGTCGGGAACGTCCGCCTCTTCACCGAGTCCGAGATCGATTCGTCAGAACTACAGGCCCGGGCCGACGAGCTCTCCGGTGAGGGAAAGACCGCAACGCTCGTCGCCATCGACGGGCACCCGGCGGGGCTCGTCGCGGTCGCCGACCCGATCAAGGAGGACTCCATCGCCGCCATTGCCACCCTGCGTTCGCTGGGCATAGAGGTGGTAATGCTGACGGGCGACGCCCAGCGCACCGCGGACGCCGTGGCCCGTCGGGTCGGGATCGACAAGGTGCTCGCCGAGATTCGCCCGGAAGACAAGGCCAACGAGATTGCCCGCCTGCAGGCCGAGGGACGCTCGGTGGGGATGGTGGGTGACGGGATCAACGACGCGCCGGCACTGGCGAAGGCCGACGTCGGCCTCGCCATTGGCACGGGCACCGACGTCGCCATCGAGGCGGCCGACGTCACCCTCATGTCGGGATCGCTCATGGGAATCGCCACGACGATCCGCCTGTCGCGAGCGACCATGCGTAACATCCGTCAGAACCTGGCCCTCGCGTTCGGCTACAACACAGCGGGCATCCCGTTAGCGGCGGGACTTCTCTATCCCTTCTTCGGCGTCGTCCTGTCGCCGATGATCGCCGCGGCGGCGATGGCGTTGTCGTCACTGTCGGTGGTCACCAATGCCAATCGCCTGCGTCACACACGAATCACTCTCACATCGAAAGGGTCCAACACGTGAGCGAACTCCTCTACATCACGGCCGTCGACTGCCATCTGTGCGAGCACAGCCGCACAGTGCTTGACCAACTTGGCATCGCGCGACGTGAGCTGAACGTTGAATCCGACGAGGCGACGGCCCTGGCTGCACGCGGCATCCCACTTTCGTTCCTGCCGGTTCTGACCGACGGCGAGCGGGTCTTTGCCTACGGCCGCTTCTCCGCCAAGCGCCTCGCCGCGGAGCTGGGAATCTCGTGATCGCAGTCGCTTCGCTCATGACCGGCTCCGCCGCCGCGGCCTTCATCGCGGGCATGATCGCCTTCTTCGCCCCGTGCTGCTCGGGTGTCATGATGCCCACATACCTGGCTGCCATCTCCGGCCACAAGCCGTTGCGCACGGCGATGCTCACGGCGATATACGTCGCCGGCGTGGCCGTCATCGTCTGGCCGATCACCATGGGAGCCGGAGCCATCGGACAGTGGACCTCGAGATTCCACCCCCAACTCTTCGTCATCGGTGGGCTGATGATGTTGGCCACTGCGGCCGCCCTGTGGCGTGGCACCATGCTCTCGCTGCCCTTCACCCGCCAGCCTGAGATGACCGGCTCGGTCGGCTCAGTCTTCCTGCTCGGCGTCTTCTCGGGCGCCATCACCGCATGCTGCGCGCCCGTCCTCGCCGGTGCGGTTGCCCTGTCCGCGCTCAACGGTTCGGCCCTCGGCGGGTTCATTCTCGGTGGCGCCTACATCACAGGCATCGTCTTCCCCCTGGTCATCATCGCTCTCTTCTTCACCGGGTCGAAGGCCAAGGCCCGGGCCCGTGACTGGAAGTTCACAATCCGCCTCGGCAGCTACGTGAAACCCACCAGCCTCTCGCGCCTGGTCGGCACCGCCGTCTTCGGCGGATTCGGGCTCTTCTTCGTGGTGACGGCGGTCACCGGCCAGTCCCGGCGAGCGCTCGGCTTCCAGCGCTCGATGAGTGCCTACCTCAACAATCACGTCGCCCCCTACGCCGCCCACGTCTCGAACTGGGTCGCCTGGCCCGCACTCGCACTGTTCGTCACCGTTCTCATCGCCGTGGTAGTTCGATCATTGAAGAAGGAGTCCACCCATGAGTAAGTCCGCTCGCAAGAAGCCCGTCCGCCACCTCGTTGCGCCGGCGGCCGCTCGCGTGCCTGCCTTGCGCACGCCCAACGTGATCAAGCACCCTCGCACTTGGACCTACTGGGCCGCAGGTGCCCTCGTCATTGTGGGGCTGCTCGTCGTGAGCTTCCTCTCCGACTCGAGTCGCCCGGGTGGTCCGTCGGGGGCTTCAACCTTGGCGGTTGGCAGCCGTGCACCTCAGTTAGTAGGGACTGACCCGTTGACCGGCCAACTGATCGACTCGACGTACCTGGCCGGCAAGAACGTCCTCTATTACTTCAGCGCGGGCTCGACGTGCCAGGCGTGCATGACCCAGGCCCAGGCGCTGCAGCACGACGCCTCGCAACTGACCCGTGACCACATCACCTTGGTGATGGTGACCAACGACAACGCGACGACGCTCGCCGCCTCGGCGCGCTCCTACGGGCTCACCATCCCGATGGTTGCCGACCCGGGCGGGGCGATCACGAACCGCTTCGGTGCGGTCGGCGGGGGCATGGACATGGGTCCGAACACGGCGGACCACAGCTTCGTACTCGTGGACCGCCGCGGAATCGTCCGCTTCCACGAGGACTTCCCCAGCATGTGGATCTCCACGTCAGCGCTGCTCCACCGATTCCCGATGATGGCGTAAGGTCACAGAAATGAAGGCTATTGAAACCACAGTCAGCGCTTCGATCACCGATGCCGAAGCGATTGTTCGTTCGGCACTCAAGGACCAGGGGTTCGGTGTGCTGACCGAGATTGACGTCGCCGCCACTTTCAAAGAGAAGCTCGGGATTGACCGATCTCCGCTGAAGATTCTGGGGGCGTGCAATCCCGACTTCGCCAATCGCGCCTTGAACATCGATCCGTCGGTGAGTCTCTTGCTGCCGTGCAATGTGGTACTCGAAACAGTCGCTGACGGAACCCACGTGTCGATTGCTGACCCGCGGGAACTCATGCCCGGTGACCAGTTCGCCGACCTTGCCGACGAGGCCTCGCGACGACTGATGGCAGTAATCGCCGTCGTCAAAGGGGCGTGACCGCCGTTTTTTAAACGGGGTGTACGAGCCGGTATTGGGAGTCCGGACATCCTTCATGGTGTCGCTTGCACGGGCCATGCACGGGTCGAGAGTGCAACACTGCTGGAACCATTAGGGGTGTGCATCGGTGCAGTACGTGCGGATGCAGGGGGTTTATGGACATACCGTGGCGAGAACGCCTCTGGAGGAGGCCACGGACAGCACGAAGGCCCAGGATCTCCCTGGGCCTTCGTGCTCGTTATTGGTGGCGAGCGCACTGTCGCAAAAGGCGAACTCGCGGCGAGGCAGTATCCATCCTCCCTGATAGGAGGCCAT